>NZ_JBMERN010000014.1:0-72643 GCF_049310965.1 Loktanella sp. DJP18
ACAGATTACTCATCATGCCCCCCTTGGTTCGGGGACGATGAATCATGTAGGCCGCGCAGCCTCAACCCGTTTAATGGGTCCTGAGCCTAGGCCTTCAGCATGTCTATTTCCTCTCTTAACTGAGAAGTCGTATTCCAGCCATCGACAGCAGCCGGTGAGGCCCACGAAACAGCCTATTGAACACGGCGAACAGAAACGCGACGAAACCGACCCACATGAGGGCGGAGTTACGCATCTTTTCCATCGCAACCTTGCCCGCCTCCTCAGCTACTTTGTCGGCATTCAAGAATTGCCGTCCGAAGGTGGTCATGGCTGTTTTCCGAACCCCTTTCTCATACTCCGCGACGGCTGGCCCGTGAAGGAGGCTCGCCACCGGCGAATGTCGAAACATCGAAACTCTGAGAAACACGTCGCCCTTGCTGATTGCGAAGAGGACCTTGCTGAAATTGAAGAGCGTGCTCGAGACAGGGCAGTTCCACCCCGGGTCTACGACCCCGACCGTCAATGACCATATACCCTGTGGCAGGTGTGAAAGTGGAAGTCAGATATCGGTGAGCCAGCTTTAAGTCGCCCCAGTTGCGAGCAACCGCAGATCACCTTGAAGCTCTGAAAAGTCTGTAGGTCTACCCGTATGCTCGCCGGAAATTTTCCAATCAACGATTCCGGCACGACAAGCTGGACATTCGCCTGCGTCGTTTCGCGGAACTGCGCCTCGGAAACGCCCACTTGTAAGGTCAGGAGGTGTTTCACCGGAGTCCGGTCTGACCCGTCGATGACCTGCCGCCAGCGGCCGCAGCAGGTAGTCTTGGTGGCGAGCATCCGCAGTCGGGCCGCCATAAAGTTCGGATCACGATAGGCCGCCCGTGACGAGAACAGGAAGTGCGGCCGCTTACCCGGCTCTGATTGCGGGCCGTGGTGCCGGCGGCGGTCAGTTCAGCATGAGAGTCCGCAATGCCGTGATCCAGATCAACGACGCGCGCCCATCGCGGTGGAATGCTTGGGTGAATAACAGGCGGAAGCTGCCACCATGTACGGCGCAATTGCAGACCAGACACAAACCAATCCGGGCGACGGACACGTCATTTCCGTGCGCGGCGCGGTTGTCGATGTGCGCTTCGGCGGCACTCTTCCACCGATCAACGATGCGCTGTCCGTACGTTGGGACAATGCAGCACCGCTGATACTCGAAGTGCAAAGCCACCTCGATCCCTGCACCTTGCGGGCGGTGGGATTTCAGTCGACCGCCGGTCTGGCGCGCGGGGTGCGTGTCACACCGACAGGCGGACCGGTCCGCGTGCCGGTCGGTCCGGCGGTTCTGGGGCGGCTGCTGGATATGGTGGGGGACCTGCGTGATGACGGTCCACCCTTGCCCGTGGACACGCCGCGCCGCTCGATCCATGCGGCCCCGCCTGCCTTGCGGGACCAAACCCGCACGACATCGGTTTTCGAGACCGGCATCAAGATCATCGACCTGTTGACGCCGATGGCACAGGGCGGCAAGGCCGCGATGTTCGGCGGTGCCGGTGTCGGCAAGACGGTGCTGGTCATGGAACTGATCCGCGCAATGGTCGAAGGCTATGACGGCATTTCGGTCTTTGCCGGCGTGGGCGAGCGGTCGCGCGAGGGTCACGAACTGCTGACCGAGATGCAGGCGTCCGGCGTGCTCGACCGCACCGTGCTGGTCTATGGTCAGATGAACGAACCCCCAGGCGCCCGCTGGCGCGTCCCGATGACGGCGCTGACGATTTCGGAATACTTCCGAGACACACGGCACCAGAATGTGCTGCTGCTGATGGACAACGTCTTTCGCTTTGTTCAGGCCGGGGCCGAGGTGTCCAGCCTGCTGGGGCGCCTGCCGTCGCGGGTGGGCTACCAGCCGACATTGGCGACCGAGGTGGCGGCCTTGCAGGAACGCATCGCAAGTGTCGCGGGATCGTCCGTGACGGCCATTCAGGCCGTCTATGTGCCGGCCGACGATTTCACCGATCCAGCCGTCACGACGATTTCCAGCCACATGGACTGCGTGATCGTGCTGTCCCGCAGTCAGGCTGCAGAGGGCTTCTACCCGGCCATCGACCCACTCGCTTCATCATCCATGCTGCTTGACCCGCAGGTGGTCGGCGACGACCATTACAATACCGCGGAAGCGGTGCGGCGGGTCTTGGCCCGATTCCGCGAACTGGGCGACATCATCTCTTTGCTGGGTATCGAAGAATTGGGACAGACGGACAGGCTGATCGTCGTGCGCGCCCGTCGCCTGCAACGGTTCCTGACGCAACCCTTCATGGTGACAGAGGCGTTTACCGGTCTGCCGGGTGCCCGGGTCACGCTGGCCGACACGCTGTCCGGTTGTCGCGCGATCCTGGATGGTGCGGCGGACGATTGGGACGAAAGCGCGCTTTACATGGTTGGCACGCTCGCGGACGCGCAGGCCAAGAACGCCAAGGCCGCCGCGACCGAAAAGGTGTCGGCGTGAAGCTGCGCATCGTGACGCCCTTGTCCGTCGTGGTCGAGACCGCCATCGACAGCCTGCGGGCCGAGGATGCGGGCGGCAGTTTCGGCATCCTACCCGGACATGCGCCGTTCCTGACCGCACTCAGTGTTTCAGTGGTGTCGTGGCGGACCGCTGGTGCCCATCATTTCTGTGCCGTGCGAGGGGGGGTGCTGACCGTGTCGCGCGATGTGGACATCGCAACCCGAGAGGCGATCACGGGCGACGATCTTGCGACCCTCGATGCGGAGGTGCTGGCGCGCTTCCGGGCAGAGGCGGACGCCGAACTGGTGGATCGCACCGCCGCCAACACGCTGCAACTCAACGCCATCCGCCGGATGGTCAGCCGCCTGTCATCCGGTGCCGACGCAGGGGAATTCCGATGACTCCCCCCGATGACCCCCTGATCCGGCAGGTTCGGCTGCGCCATGCCCGCCATGCCCGCTGGCTGCGCGAGGGCGAGATGTCGGTGGGGCGCAGGTTGGCGCAGATCGGGGTGCTGGGCTGGATGATCGTGGTTCCGACGCTGGCCGGTCTGTTCGGCGGGCGCTGGCTGGACGCGCACTTTGGCGACGGGATCTTCTGGACGGCACCCGGCCTGATGCTGGGCCTCGGATTGGGCGGCTGGACCGCATGGAACTGGATGAACGCCTCATGACCGACACCCTTCGCCTCGCCCTGACGTTGCTTGCCTGCCTTGGTGGTGGCACCGTGATCGGCTATGTCTATTTCCGTGCACTGCACGAGACCGCCCGATTGATCGTCGCGCAGGGCCACCCGCTGATCGGGCTTGCGCTGACATTCGGACGGCTCGGGCTGCTGTGCGCCGGATTCTATCTCGCCGTGCTGGCGGGGGCGGTCCCGCTGCTTGCGGCACTTGTGGGCGTGATGACTGCCAAGGCCATCATGGTGCGGACGGCACCATGATCTCGCCGCTGTCGTCCACCGTGGTCTTTCAACTCGGTCCCGTGCCGATCACGCAGGCCGTCGTGACCACTTGGGGCATCATGGCGCTGCTGGTCGGTGCAGCCTATGCCGTGACGCGAAGCCTGGCGCTGGCACCGACCCGCCGCCAGGCCGCAATCGAATTGATCGTCGCCACCCTCGACACCCAGATCACGCAGGCCACCGGTGCTGCGCCGGGGGCCTATCGGGGGTTCATCGGTACGCTATTCCTGTTCATCCTCGCGGCCAACTGGTCCTCCCTGCTGCCGGGGACAAAGCCGCCCACGGCACAGCTGGAGACCGACGGGGCGCTGGCGGCGCTGGTCTTCGTCTCGGTCATCTGGTTCGGCGTGCGCGGCTCGGGACCGGTCGGCTACCTGCGGTCCTTCACCCGGCCCAACCCCGTAATGATCCCACTGAACATCCTGCAAAGCCTGACGCGGGTGTTTTCAATGTTCGTCCGCCTGTTCGGCAATGTCATGAGCGGGGTGTTCGTGATCGGCATCGTCGCCTCGCTTGCCGGGCTGCTGGTGCCGATCCCGCTGATGGCGCTCGATCTGCTGACGGGCCTCGTGCAGGCCTACATCTTTGCCGTCCTCGCGATGGTCTTCATTGCCGCTACGATCACCGACGGCACGCCCCTACCCCCAAAGGACACCTGATGGATTATCTTCCCCATGTCAGCATCATCTGCGCGGCAATTGCCGTTTCGTTCGGGTCCATAGGCCCCGCCTTTGCCGAAGGCCGGGCCGTCGCCGCGGCCTTGGAGGCAATCGCCCGACAGCCCGAAGCGGCGGACACGATCTCTCGCACCCTCTTCGTGGGCCTTGCGATGATCGAGACGACGGCGATCTACTGCCTAGTCATCGCGCTGCTGCTGCTGTTCGCCAATCCGTTGCTGGCGTGAGCATCAATCTTTGGACGCTGGCCCTGCAGGCGGTCAACGTCGCGATCCTCATCTGGCTGTTGAGCCGCATCTTCTGGGCCCCCGTGGCCGCGGCCATTGCCGCGCGGCAGGCCGCGACGCAGGCCACGCTGGATGCGGCTGCCGCGACGCAGGCGCAGGCCGATGCGGCATTGGCCGACGCGACCCGCGCCCGCGCCGGGATCGCCGCGGAACGGACGGCGGTGTTGGCCGATGCTGCGGCGGATAGCGAAGCGGCGCGCAGGCGGGAGGCTGCTGCCGCGCAGGCTCAGGCCGACGCGTTGCTGCTCGCTGCCGCCACGACCGCTGCGGCAAAGGCGGAGACCGACCGCGCCCTGACCGAGAGGGCCGCCGCGCAGCTGGCGTTGGCGGTGGCGCGCAAATTGCTGGCCGGCCTCGACACAGCGGTCGTGCAGGACGCGTTTCTTGCGCGGCTGGTCGCGGGGATCGGGGCGATGGCGCCGGAAGACCGTGCGGCTTTGGTGGCCTCCGACGGTGGGATCGAGGTCGTCACGCCCGACGCCCTGACGCCGACGGGCACGGCGGACGTGACAGCCGCCATCGCCACCGCACTCGGCGGCAAGCCGATGCTGCATTTCGTCAGCGATCCGGCCCTGATTGCGGGAAGCGAGCTTCGCACGCCGCACTTCACCTTGCACAACAGTTGGCGCGCCGATCTGGAGGATGTCGAAAGGGCCCTGACCCATGCGGCCTGACAGGACTCCCGACTGGCAGGCGGCCGCGCAACAAAAGCTGGACGCGCTGATCCTGGCCCCCCGTCCCGCACATCGGGGCCGGGTCGAGGAGATCGGCGACGGCGTCGCGATGATTTCAGGCTTGCCCGATGTCGGACTGGAGGAGGTCCTGCGGTTCGCGGGTGGACAGACCGGATTTGCCCGCGTGCTGGACCCTGAAAGTATCGGCTGCGTGCTGCTGGACGACACGACCGAGGTCGAGGCGGGCGACGTGGTTCATGGCACCGGCACCGTCGTCGATGTGCCGGTCGGCCCCGGCCTGCTAGGGCGGATCGTCGATCCGCTGGGGCGTCCGCTGGACGGCAAGGGGCCGATTGCCGCAACCGCACGGATGCCCATCGAACGCGCCGCACCCGCGATCATCGACCGCGATCTGGTGACAGAGCCAGTGCAGACCGGGATCGTGGCGGTCGACGTGCTGTTTCCGCTTGGGCGCGGTCAGCGCGAACTGATCGTCGGGGACCATTCGACCGGCAAGACCACACTGGCCATCGACGCGATCATCGCCCAGTCGCACAGCGACATGATCTGCATCTATGTCGCGATCGGTCAGAAATCATCCAGCGTGCGCCGCGCCATCGACGCGCTGCAACGCGGCGGCAACTTCGACCGCTGCATCGTTGTCGTCGCCAGCGCCGCCAGCGCGCCCGGTCTGCAATGGATCGCACCCTATGCCGGGATGACGATGGCGGAACACTTCCGCGATGCCGGCCAGCACGCGCTGATCGTGATCGACGATCTGTCGAAACACGCCGCCACCCACCGCGAAATCGCTTTGCTTACGCGGCAGTCGCCGGGCCGCGAAGCGTATCCCGGTGACGTTTTCTACATCCACGCCCGCTTGCTGGAACGCGCGGCCAAGCTGTCGCCCGCCCTGGGGGGCGGGTCGCTGACGGCGCTGCCGATCGCGGAAACGGTGGCCGGGAACCTGTCGGACTACATCCCGACGAACCTGATCTCGATCACCGACGGGCAGATCGTCCTGGATGCGACACTGTTTCATCAAGGGCAGAAGCCTGCCGTGAATGCCGGGCTTTCGGTCAGCCGGGTCGGCGGCAAGACGCAGCGACCGGTCCTGCGCATCGCCGCCGGAAGCCTGCGGCTGGACTACGCGCAGTTTCTGGAACTGGAGGTTTTCACCCGGTTCGGCGGCATGCCAGATGGTCGCGTCACGGCGCAGTTGACGCGGGGTGCCCGGATCAGAGAGGCGCTGCGGCAGGATCAGCATGCCCCTTACCGGCTGGCGGACGAGGTGGCGCTGATGCTGGCCGTGCAGACCGGTCTGCTGGACGCGATGCCCGTTGGCGCGGTCAAGGCGTTTCGGGCGGGGCTGCCGGACATGCTCGACCGGGATGTCGGGACCGCAGTCCAGGCCATTGCGCAAGGCGGCGGATTGGATGACGCGGCTCGGACGGCCTTGCTGGCGGGGCTGAGCAGCTTCGCCGCAACCTTCGCCGCAACTCCATGACGGAACGGCTGGCCGACATCACGGCCCGGATCGATGGCATCCGGCAGTTGCAGGCGGTGGTCCATGCGATGAAGGGCATCGCCTCGGCGCGCGCCCATGCGGCGCGCGATCAGGTCATGGCGGTTGACAGCTATGCCGCCACACTCGCCGGCGCGATGGCGCAGATTCCGGACGCGCGGCTGGACGTCGCAGACGCACCGACGGCCCCGGAGGGGTTGCTGGTATTCTGCGCCGAACAGGGATTTGCCGGGGCCTTCAGCGAGCGTGTGCTGGACACCGTCACGACAGATGCGCCGCTGTTCCTGATCGGCACGCGGGGGCTGGCGGTGGCCACCAGCCGGGGCGTCACGCCACACTGGCACGCGGCCTTGCCCTCGCACTCGCCGGGGATGCCGCGGCTGGCAGAGGCGATCCTCGCGGCCGCGTTCACAGCGCTGGCGGCAGGCCGGATCGGCAGCCTGGATGTGGTGCATACGACCTGGGGGGCGGGGCGGCCGACGGTGGCGCGACACCGGGTCTTTCCATTGGATCTGTCGGCGCTTCCGGTGGCGGCAGGGACGCAGGTGCTGACGCAATTGCCGCGCGACACGCTGATCGACAGCGTCGGGCGCGATTATCTGCACGCCCTTGTGACACGCGCCGCGCTGCACGCCTATGCCGCCGAGAATGAGGCGCGCATGCAGGCGATGACCGCCGCAGGCCACCAGATCGCGGAGGAACTGGTGACGTGGCAGGTGCGGCTGCGCCATGTGCGACAGGACGCGATCACGGCCGAGATCATCGAACTTGGCACCGCGGCCGCGGCCGCCGAATCAGCGGTTGGACGCGGACGCTAGGCACAGGCGCGGCACCTTCGTTGATCTGCATCAACACCGGCCCGCCCCGAAGCGTCTAGCATCGTCTGAAGGGAGACGCCTGCCGCGCCTCTCATGAAGGACATCCCATGCCAGGCCACATCACGCAGATCGTCCGCAAGCCCGACAATCAGGACAGGCCGCCGCCGGTGGCCGCAGCCGTCCTGCGGGACTCGTTCACGAAAACCCCTTTCGAGGCGCTCGACCGCCACACCCACACGCATGTGGCCCAGGCCACGCTGGGCCTTGCCCCGTCCATGATGGGAGAGGCGTGGATGGACTGGGCCGTCCACATGGCCACCTCGCCGGGCAAGCAGATGACGATGGCGCAGCAGGCCCTCGCGGATGTGCAGACCTTCTGGATGTCCAGCCTCGGCCTTGAACCCGCCGCCGTTCCCGACGACCGTCGCTTTGCCTCTGACCGCTGGCAGACCTGGCCGTTCAACGTGATGGCACAGGCCTACCAGCGGAACGAGACCCTGTGGCAGAACGCGATGACCGGCGTGCACGGTGTTTCGCCACAACACGAGAACCTGATGGCCTTTACAGCGGGGCTGATGTCCGATGCGGTGGCACCGTCGAACTTTGCCCTGACCAACCCCGACGTGCTGGCTGCGACGCTAAAGGCACATGGCGCGAACGTCCTGCAGGGCCTGCGCAACCTGACCCACGATGCGACCCACAAGGACGAAGCCGGGACGGCCTTTGTCGTTGGGCGCGATCTGGCGGCGACCCCCGGCAAGGTCGTGTTCCACAACGACCTGATCGAGCTGATCCAGTATGGGCCGACAACCGCAAGGGTCAGGCCGGAACCGATCCTGATCGTGCCGGCCTGGATCATGAAATACTACATTCTCGATCTGTCGCCACAGAACTCGCTAGTGAAATACCTCGTGGACCAAGGCTACACCGTCTTCATGGTGTCGTGGAAGAACCCCGATATGGCCGACCGGGACCGCAGCATGGAGGACTACCGCAAGCTGGGCGTGATGGCGGCCCTTGACGCGGTGACGGCGATCACCGGCGCGCCAAAGGTCCACGCCGTCGGCTACTGCCTTGGCGGCACGCTCCTGTCCATCGCCGCCGCCGCAATGGGGCGCGACGACGACGACCGGCTGGCCAGCGTCTCGTTGCTGGCGGCGCAGGTCGATTTCACCGAGGCCGGCCCGCTGAAGCTGTTCATCAACGAGGCCGAGGTGACGCTGATCGAGGACATGATGGAGGGTCAGGGGTTCCTCACCTCCGACCAGATGGCGGGGGCCTTTGCGCTGCTGCACGCCCGCGATCTGATCTGGGCACCGATGATCCGCGACTACATGCTGGGGCGGCGCGGCGATGCGTTCGATCTGATGTTCTGGAACGCGGACGGCACCCGGATGCCCGCCCGGATGCATGCCGAATACCTGCGGCAACTGTTCCTGCACAACGATCTGGCCGAAGGCCGCTACCATGTCGGCCCCAAGGCCATCGCACTGACCGACATCAACGCGCCGCTGTTCGTGGTGGGCACCGAAGATGACCACGTCGCCCCTTGGCAATCGGTCTACAAGCTGCACCTGTTCGCCGATACGGACGTGACGTTCACGCTGACCAGCGGCGGCCACAATGCGGGGATCGTATCGGAACCCGGACACCACGACCGGCACTTCCGCACCGGCCATACGGCCGAAAAGGCCGCATATCGCGATGCCGCCACCTGGCTGGCCGAAACCGCGCCGCAGGACGGGTCGTGGTGGCCGGTGCTGACGGACTGGCTTCAGGCGAGGTCCGGTCCCGATGTGGACCCGCCGCCGATGGGTCAGGCCGAGGGACGTTACAGCGCAACGGCTGCGGCCCCGGGTGCCTATGTGATGCAGGCGTGAGCGTACTGGATGGCAAGGTGGCGCTGGTGCTGGGGGTAGCGAACGCCCACTCCATCGCCGCAGGCTGCGCACAGGCTTTCGCGGACGCGGGCGCGGACGTCGCACTGACCTATCAGGGCGCAAAGGCCAGACCCTTTGTCGCGCCGCTCGCCGCGGCCATGGGTGCGAAACTGCTTCTGCCGCTCGACGTGACGGTGGCCGGAGAGATGGAAGCTGTCTTTGCCGCCGTGACTGCACGATGGGGTCGCCTTGATATGCTGGTGCATTCCCTGGCCTTCTGCGGGGCTGACGACCTGCACGGACGGGTGACGGATTGCAGCGCCGCGGGGTTCGCGCAGGCGATGGACATCTCTGTCCATTCGCTGATCCGTGCGGCGCGACTGGCGGAGCCGCTGATGACCGACGGCGGGACGATTCTGACAATGTCATACTATGGAGCCGAAAAGGTCGTGGACGATTACAACGTCATGGGACCGGTCAAGGCCGCGCTCGAGGCGGTCGTGCGCGAGTTGGCGGTCGAACTCGGGCCAAAGCGGATTCGGGTCAACGCGCTTTCGCCGGGGCCGCTGCGCACCCGTGCGGGGTCCGGCATCGCGCATTTCGACGCATTGGTCGATGCCGCACGCGACCGCGCACCGGAACGAAGGCTCGTCACAATTGCGGATGTCGGCGATGTGGCTGTCATGCTCGCCTCTGACGGCGCGCGCAGTATTACGGGCGACGTCGTGCATGTCGACGGAGGTCTGCATGTCCGTGCCTGACCCCGTCGCTTCGTTCATCGAGAACCGCACCTTTGCGGAACTTGCCGTGGGCGACCACGCCGGGTCCGTGCGGACGCTGACGGCACGCGACATCTCGTTGTTCGCGGTCATGTCGGGCGACGTGAATCCCGCGCACGTCGATGCGGTCTATGCGGCGACGGACATGTTCCACGGCGTCATCGCCCACGGAATGTGGGGTGCCGCGCTGATCAGTGCCGTCCTGGGGACGCAATTGCCGGGACCGGGGACGATCTTTCTGGACCAGAGCCTGTCGTTCAAGGCCCCGGTTGGCCTTGGCGACACGATCACCACGCAGGTGACCGTCACCGACAAGCCAAAGGAGGGCCGCGTGACGTTGGCCTGTGCCTGCGTCAATCAGGACGGCGTCACCGTGATCGACGGCATCGCCCGCGTCATTGCCCCCGACACAAAGGTCCGCCGGCCCCGCATGGTGCTGCCGCAGGTCGCGCTGCATGCGCCCGCAGCGCAGTATGCCCGGCTGATCGCCGCCACGACGGTCCTGACACCGGTACGCACCGGCGTCGTCCATCCCTGCGACGTCCTGTCCCTGACCGGGGCGCTGGACGCGGGGGCACGCGGCATCATCGTGCCGGTCCTGATCGGGCCCGCGGCGCGGATCGCCGCCACGGCCGAGGCCGCCGGGCGCAGCTTGAAAGGGGTGGAGGTCGTCGACGCCCCCCACAGCCACGCCGCCGCCGCACAGGCGGTGGCACTGGCACGGGCGAGCCGCGTCGCGGCACTGATGAAGGGTGCCCTGCATACGGATGAACTGATGGAGGCGGTGGTGGATGCAGACCTTGGCCTGCGCACGGACCGCCGGATGAGCCATGTCTACGTCCTTGACGTGCCGACATATCCCAAGCCACTGCTGATCACCGACGCCGCGATCAACGTGACGCCGGACCTGAGCGCCAAGCGCGACATCGTGCAGAACGCGATCGACCTTGCGCATGCATTGGGCACGCCGCACCCGAAAGTCGCGATCCTCGCGGCGGTCGAGACGGTCAATACGCGGATGCCGGCCACGCTGGACGCCGCCGCACTGTGCAAGATGGCGGACCGGGGCCAGATCACCGGAGGCATCCTGGACGGCCCACTGGCCTTCGACAACGCGATCTCTCCCGCCTCGGTGGCGGCCAAGGGGATCGTGTCCTTGGTCGCCGGGGCGGCCGACATCCTCGTGGCACCCGATCTGGAATCCGCGAACATGATGGCAAAGCAGATGATCTATCTGGCCGGGGCCGACGCGGCGGGACTGGTGATGGGCGCATCCGTGCCGATCATCCTGACCAGCCGTGCCGACAATGCCTGGTCGCGGCTGGCGTCCTGCGCGCTGGCGCGGCTGGTGATCGGATGACGGAAGCTGTGCTGACGATCAATGCCGGGTCCAGCAGCCTGAAATTCGCGCTGTTTCCGGTGCAGGACGACTTTCCGGCCCTGTTGCGCGGCAAGGTCGCAGGGATCGGCACGGCGGCGGCCTTTGCCGCGCGCGACCACGACGGGCAACCGGTCGATCAGCCCATGTCCGTTGCGTCGGATGTGTCGCCCGATGCCCTGATCACGGACCTTCTGCGTTGGCTGGGCCGCCAGATGCCGGACGTCGATATCGTCGCCGTTGGACACCGCGTGGTGCACGGCGGGCGGCACCACGATGGACCGGCGCGGGTCACGACGGCCCTGATGGCCGAACTGACCGACCTCGTGCCGCTGGCCCCGTTGCATCAGCCGCACAATCTGGCCGCCATCGCCCAAGTGGCCCGTGTGCTGCGGCACACCCCACAGGTGGCGTGTTTCGACACCAGCTTTCACCGCTCGCAAGGTCCGCTGGCGCAGATGTTCGCACTGCCGGCCAGCGTCACGGCGGCGGGCGTGATGCGCTACGGATTCCACGGCCTGTCCTATGCCTACATCGCCGACGCGCTGACGGGCCTCAGCCCGCACGCCGAGGGCCGCGTCATCGTGGCCCACCTGGGCAACGGCGCAAGCATGTGCGCCCTTTACAAAGGACGCAGCGTCGCCACCAGCATGGGGTTCACGGCGCTGGACGGGTTGATGATGGGGCAGCGCTGCGGCGCACTGGACCCCGGCGTGGTGCTGTACCTGATGGATGAGATGCACCTGACGTCGGCGCAGGTCGGCACGATGCTGTACCGGGAATCGGGCCTTTTGGGCGTATCGGGCATCAGCAGCGACATGGCTGTCCTGGAATCCAGCCACGCCCCGCTGGCAAGTCTGGCGATCGACATGTTCTGCCATCGCGCTGCCGGCGAACTGGCGGCCTTGGCGACGGCGAACGGCGGGCTGGACGCGATCGTCTTTACCGCCGGGATCGGAGAGAACTCTGCGCGGGTGCGTCGCCTGATCTGCGCGCGCCTGGCGTGGCTGGGCGTCGTGTTGGACGGTGAGGCGAACGCGCGCCACGCCACGCAGATCGGCGCGGCGGACTCGGCCGTGGCCGTGATGGTGATCCCCACGGACGAAGAATCGGTCATCGCGAACGCCGCACGGCAATGGGCTTGACCCGGCCGTTGCAGTGCCGTTGCTGATCCGCATCAGCGTCGCCACCCCGCGAGGCCCGAAGCCGGATCAAGCGATGGCTTGGCCCACATATCACCATCAGACCGCACAGCGTATTGAGTCACAGGTCGCCGAACCCGGACTGCTCAGGCGCAGGGTTCAAGCATCGCCGCGCTAGCCTCCAACCAGATCACAAGATCACAGGCACCGATGATCGTGTCCAGTCCCGGCATCCGGTGGACAAGGCGCGACCTCGTAAAGGTCTGTCCGCCTCAGTCCTCTGCCACCGCGTGATCGTCTGCCACGGCGTGGAGGCGGTGCCGGTCGATCTGTGCGCCGACCGCGCGCACGGGACTGAGGGTTTCGCCCGCAAGGCGCGGGATCGCAGCACGCTGGCAGGCGGGGTCCGGCACCGGCACGGCCGCCATGAGCCGGCGGGTATAGGGATGCCGCGGATCGCCGAAGACAGCGGCGCGGCTTCCGATCTCCACGATCTGACCAAGGTGCATGACCGCGACCCGGTCAGAGATGTTCTCGACAACCGCCATGTCGTGACTGATGAACAGCACGGCGATCCCGAATTCGACCTTCAGCGCGCGCAGCAGGTCCAGGACGCGCGCCTGGACCGACACGTCAAGCGCCGAGACGCTTTCGTCCGCCACGATCAGCCGGGGCGTCAGGGCAAGCGCGCGCGCGATGCAGATACGCTGCCGCTGCCCGCCAGAGAATTCGTGCGGATAGTTGTCAAGCTGCGCCGACGTCAGCCCCACGCGGTCCATCAGGTCGGCGGCACGGGCGCGCCGTGCGGCTGCGTCCATCCTGCCGTGGATCAGCAGTGGCTCCGCGATCTGCGCGCCCACCGTCATCCGGGAATCGAGCGCTGCCATCGGGTCCTGAAACACGATCTGCGTGACGGCACTCAGCCGTTTGCGGGCGGTGGCGGTCATGGTGCCGACGGTCTGGTCGCCGATCCGGATCAGCCCCGCGTGCGGCACAAGCCCGACGATGGCGCGGGCGACGGTGGATTTGCCACAGCCGGATTCGCCCACCAGCGACAGGGTTTCGCCCGCGCGAATGTCGAAGCTGACGCCCTCGACCGCGTGGACCCGGTGTGTCACGCGGTTCAGGATACCGCCACGGATGTCGTAGCGCACGACGACGTCGCGCAGGTCAGCCACGACGGGACGATCCGGTCGCGCAATGGGTGCGCCGCCCTGCCCCATACGCGGCACAGCCGCCAGAAGGGCACGAGTGTAGGGATGCGCCGGGGTGGCGAAAATCTGGCGGACAGGGCCGGTCTCCTCGATCACACCGTGTCGCATGATGACCACACGGTCGGCCATTTCGGCCACCACGCCCATGTCATGGGTGATCAGCAGGATCGCCGTGCCACGGTCGCGTTGCAGGTCACGCAGCAGGTCCAGCACTTCGCGTTGCACGGTGACGTCCAGCGCGGTCGTCGGTTCGTCCGCGATCAGCACATCGGGCTTCAGCGCCAAGGCCATCGCGATCATGACCCGCTGGCGCATCCCGCCGGACAGCTCGTGCGGATACTGGGCCAGCCGCCGCGCGGGTTCCGACAGGCGCACGGCGGTCAGGGCAGCCAGTGCCTCTGTCCGGGCGGCCGAGCGGGACATCGGCGTGTGGGCGCGGATCGCCTCGACCAGTTGGGTGCCGATGGGCATGACAGGATTGAAGCTCGTCATCGGTTCCTGAAAGATCATGGCGATGCGGTCGCCCCGCAGGGCGCGCATTTGGCCTTCCGGTAGCGTGGTCAACACCCGTTCGCCCAGCGCGATGCTGCCGCCGGTCACGCGCACAGCGGGTGGTGGCAGCAAACCCATGATCGCAAGGGACGTGATCGATTTGCCGGACCCGCTTTCGCCGGCAATCGCTAGGGTTTCGCCGCGCCGCAGGTCGAAGGTCACATCCCGAACAAGGGGCATGAGGCCGCTGTCGCTGCGGACCGAGACGGTGAGGCCGCGCGCAGACAGGACGATGTCGTCCGGGGCCGTGGCGGCCCCGGACCTGTGCTCCAAACCGACCGTCACTCGAACACGCAGCGCGGAAAGTAGAAGCTGACGACCCAGTTGGGCATGTCCACGATTTCCGAAATGCGCAGATCGCCGCAGGTGCTGACCAGCATGTAGGCGTCGACCGCCGCCATGCCGCGCGTGGCGCAGAGGTGATCGACCATGCCCGCCACCGCGTCGCGGCTGGCGGTCATCAGGTCCGGCCCGATGCCGGTCGTCACCTCGTAGCCCTTGGCATCCAGGTGCCGCGTCACCGGTCCCGGCGTGGTGAACCGGGGCGTCCTGAGGTTCGCCCCCTTCACCAGATCGAGTGTCAGCACCACGTCCATCGGGCTCTCGATGGCCGTGCCGCAAACCTCTCCGTCGCCCTGCGCCGCATGGGTGTCGCCGACGCTGAACAACGCGCCCGCGACCTCGACCGGCAACCAGAGCGTCGTGCCGGCGCTCAGGTCTCGGATGTCGAGGTTGCCGCCGACCCGCCGGGGCGGAACGATCGAGTGCAGCCCCGGTTCTGCCAGCGCAGTGCCGATGGTGCCGGCAAAGGGCTTCAGCGGCACGCGGGCCTCGGTGGCGAACAGGCTGGGGGCCATGCTCTCTGGGTCATAGGACCAGACGTACAGTGCGGGATCGGTGAACTGATCCGCCAGCAGGCCAAAGCCGGGGATATTCGCCGTCCAGCCCCAGCCACGGCCGTCCTGCACCTGCGGCGCAAAGCTGTCGAGCGTCACCTTGATGGCGTCCCCCGGCTCTGCCCCTTCCACCCAGATCGGACCCGACACCGGATTGATCTTGCCGAAATCCAGCGTGGCGACGTCTGCCACGGTGGACGACGGGCCCAACTGGCCCGCCGAACTGTCGTGGCAGTGGAACAGGATCGTCGCCCCCGGTTCGACCCGCTGGGCCGGCGCAATGCCGTTGTCCCAGCCAAAGTGGTGTTGCGCGCCGTGGATCGTATAGTCGCAAGCCTTGCACATCGGATCAGTCCGTCACGTAGACGTAGTCGTAGTTGACCGGGATCGAGACCGGATCGACATAGAGGCTGTCATCACCGCCCATGCGTGCCGACTTCATGGTGTAGCGCTGTTCGTTGAAGATCGGGACCCAGGGGGCCGCGTCCATCACCTTCATGTAGACGTCGGACCACATCTTCAGGCGGTCGGTACCGTCCTGGCCGACCATGCTGTCGGCTGCGGTCGCTTCGGCGTCCAGCGCTTCGTCACAGAATTTCGACCAGTTCCAGCCGCCCTCCTCTGCCCCGGCACAGCCCAGTATCGGCCCGTAGAAATTGCTGGGATCGGGAAAGTCGGCAATCCAGGCCATGCCACCGGACCAGATCATCGGTGCCGTGCCGGCACCGCCGGCTTCGATCACGTTGGCCTGCGCCAGCGACTGGATCGACGCGGTCACGCCGATCGCCGCAAGGTCTTGCTGGATCGCCTGCGCGATGCGGGGGTTCGGGTCGGTGTTCATGACGTAAAGCTCGGTCTCGAATCCGTCGGGCAGCCCGGCATCGGCCAACATCTGCTTGGCGGCTTCGGGATCGAACGCGTAGCCGGCGTAGCCTTCGGTGTAACCCGGCATCGACGGCGGCAGCGGTTGGGTCGCGGGCACGGCGCGACCGTTGATCAACTGGGTGATCCGGTCCTTGTTGATCGCCATGTTGATCGCGCGGCGGACTTCGACCTGATCCAGCGGCGGCGTGGTCACGTTCAACGTGATATAGCCGGTCTGCAACTGGCCACCCTCGACGACGCGGGCCGCCTGTTCGGGATCGGCCATCACCTCCTGGAACTTTGCGGGCGGGATGCCGTCGCCCGGCACGTCGACTTCGCCGTTCTGCAGCCGCAGCAGGGCGACGATGGGTTCCTGCCCGACTTCGAAGGTCACGGTGTCCAGATAGGGCAGACCGTCCCGCCAGTAATCGGCGTTCTTCTCGAACACCAGGCGCTGGCCGATGGTCCATTCACCCAGCTTGAACGCGCCGGTGCCGACCGGCTGCTTGCCGAAATCGCCATTCGCGGCGTCCACGGCCTCGGATGGGACGACGGACGCGAAGTTCAGCGCCATGACGTGCAAGAAGGTCGCGTCGGGCCGCGACAGCTTGATCTCGACCGTCTGGGGATCGACCACGGTGACACCCGACAGGCTGTCAGCGGTCCCGCCGGCCACGGCGTCGTATCCTTCGATCGCACCGAAGAAACCGGCACCAGGCGATTGCGTCGCCGGATTCGTCACGCGATCAAGCGAGTATTTCACATCCTCGGCTACCATCTCTCGACCGTTGTGGAACATCACGCCGGGCCGCAGGTGAAAGGTGAAGGTCATGCCGTCGTCCGACGTCTCGTAGCGTTCGGCAAGGCCCGGACGAAGTGTCGTGGTGCCGGGTTCATAGTCCATCAGCCCGTCGAACAGCGACTTGATCATCGACCAGTTCTGCCAGTCGTAACCGATGGCCGGGTCCAGCGTGGCCACGTCGTCCTTGTAGGTGACGGTGATGTTGCCGCCGGCCTTGGCATTCGGGTCCAGCGTCTCCTGCGCTGCGGCCGGCAGCGACAGGGCCGCGATCAAGGCGGTGGATGCGAGCAGTCTTTTCATGGTCGTCTCTCCTGTTGGGTTAGCGGATGCGGATACGGGGGTCGATCAGGGGTGCGATCATGTCGGCCAGCAGGTTGCCCAGCACGATGGCAAAGGCACTGACGAGCGTGACGCCCATGATGATCGGAATGTCGACGCGCTGGATCGCCTGCCAGGCCAGCTGCCCGATACCGGGCCAGCCAAAGACGCCTTCGACGACGACGATACCGCCCATGAAGATGCCGATGTCGATGCCGATCATGGCAATGACCGGCAGGATCGCATTGGGCAGGGCGTGGCGCAGGATGACGCGGGCGCGGGTCAGGCCCTTGGCGCGGGCGGTGCGGATGAAATCGGCGCGCAGCACCTCGACCATGCTGGACCGCATCATGCGGGCATACCAGCCGGACCCGAGGATGCCGAGCGTCAGGGCCGGCAGCACCAGATGGGCCGGTGTGCCGTAGCCGCCGATGGGAAACCAGCCCAGCTTGACCGCGAAGACGTAGAGCAGCAGCAGCGCCACCACGAATTGCGGGGCGGACACGGTGACGAAACTGGTCATCATCAGCCCGTTGTCCACTGCCCTGCCCCGCCACAGGGCCGCGACGACACCCATCGTCAGGCCGATCACCAGTTCCGCCCCAATGCCGGCCACCATCAAAAGCAATGACGCGGGCAGACGCGCCGCGATCAGGGTCGCGACATCGGTCTTCTGCAAGTAGCTGCGGCCCATGTCGCCCTGCACCAATCCGGCCAGATAGCGGCCGTATTGCACGATGAACGGCTGGTCGAGCCCGAGTTGCGCGCGGATGTTGGCGACCGTTTGCGGCGTCGCCGACCGCCCTGCGATCTGGCGCACCGGATCGGCGGGCAGCACGTAAAGCAGAAAGAACGTGATGAAGCTGACACCCAGCAGGATCAGGGCGCTCTGGATCAGGCGGCGGGCCAGATAGGCGGTCATCAGTCGGACCCCCGCAATGTCGGGTCAAGGACATCGCGCAGCGCGTCGCCCACGAGGTTGAAGGCCAGCGCCAGTGCCACGATCGCGGCACCCGGAAAGAACACCAGCCAGGGCGCGGACTGAAAATAGGTCTGGTTCTCGAAGATGATGTTGCCCCAGCTTGGCGTCGGGGGCTGCACACCGACGCCAAGGTAGGACAGCGTCGCCTCGAGCAGCACGGTCGTCGAAATGCCCAGCGTGCCCCAGACGATGATCAGGGGGAACAGGTGCGGCAGGATATGGCGGAACAGGATGCGCGGCGTGCCGGCACCCAGCGTCCGCTGCGCGGCGATATAGTCGCGGGCCGCAAGCGCCGAGGTTTCCGTATAGATCACACGCGCCGTCTGCACCCAGTTGACCATCGCGATGACGAAAGCCACGATCCAGAGACTGGGCTGAAAGATCGCCGCAAGGCAGATCGCAAGCAACAGCGCGGGAAAGGCCATCATCAGGTCGGTGAAGCGCATCAGCACGGCACCGATCCAGCCCTGAAAGAAGCCGGCCGTCAGCCCGATCACCGTGCCGATCACCAGCGCGATGCCGTTTGCCACTACGCCAATGATCAGCGAGGTGCGCGCACCATATAGCAGGCGGCTGAGCAGGTCGCGGCCCAGCAGGTCGGTCCCCAAGACATAGGCCCCGCCGGGGGGCAGCGGTTCGCCGAACAGGGTCAGTCCGTCGAAGTGCTGCGCGAACGGGTCGTAGGGTGCCAGCCAGGGTGCGAGGATGGCCGACCCGACGATCAGGACCACCAGCGCCATCCCGAACAGCGCGAGCGGGCGGCGGCGCAGCCTCCGCCAGACGCTGTCAGGCCGCGCGCGGGTCGGGGCGTCGACGATGGTTGTCATGTCCCGCCCCCGGTTGCATGGCCGCGCCGGTCCGGTCCCGCCACGACACGCGCCGCGGCCTCCTCCAGCGTGATCCGCGCGGTCATGGCCATCTGCCGCAGAGTGGCATAGGCGGCGGATTCCGACCCGCCGGACCGGGTCAGCAGGATCACCGCCTGCACGACCGTCTGGCGTTCGCCCAGACGGCGGCGCAGGTCGGCCGCTTCGGCGCTCAGCGACCGGCGCGCCTCGAACCCGTGACGGGCAATCAGCAGGGCCGAATAGACGCCGCTGTCGCCGACGGGCTTGAGGATCTGGGCCTGCGCGCCCGTCGCAAGCGCCCATTCGATGCGTCCCGGCGCCTCCGATCCGATCAGCGCGATCAGCGGCATGGGGGCGGCTCCACGCGACCAAGGAAATTGGTCGTCAAAGCCCATGTCCGCGTCAAAGAACACGAAATCAGCCCCCAGAGCATCGGCCTGAAGATCAGGCCAACTGGTCGTGACACGCAGGCCGACGGCCTGCAACTGACGCGTCAGGGCCGTGACGGCAGCGTGGGGACGGTGCAGGATGATCGCACGCGCCCCGCCCAGATCCGCGATGCGGACAGCGCCCGTCATGACACCACCCGCAGTGACGCGCGTACCGCAGGGGCGGCCGGGCCGGTCAGATAGGGATCGCCCATGCGTGACCCGTAATCCCCCAGCACGGCAAAGGCCCCGTCGCGCACCTGCGCGATCAGGACGGGCTGGACGGTGTGGTGTGTCTGGAGATCGATCCCGCTGGCCTGGCCCGCCGGACCGCGCAGCAGATCACCCAGGCTCTGCGCCGCGGGGGCCGCCTCCATCAGGTCGGCCAAGGCATGGACGGCCCGCCAGGCTGCCGCTTCGTGGCTGCTGCCGAACGTCGTGCCTGCGACCCTGAAATAGGGCCCCGCCGCGATCAGCCCTTCGGCGGCCTCGCCGATCTCTGGCAGTTCGCATTCGGTCAGGTTGCAGGACAGGACGGGGCAGCAGTCGGCGGCAAAGCGGGAGTCCTGCGCGCCCAGCGCCTCGTAGGCCCGCAGGAACGCATAGGACGACGGTCCGATCAGCGAATTGAGGATGAAGTCCGGCGCGGTGGCGCGCACCTCCTCGATCATCCGGTCGATGTCGACGGACCCCAGCGGGAGGTATCTCTCGCCCGCGACGCTGCCGCCCGCTGCGGTGATCCGTTCGCGGGCCAGGCGGTTGATCTCCCACCCCCAGATGTAGTTGGAGCCGGTCAGGTATGCGCGTTTGCCGCAGGTCGGCAACGCCCAGTCCAGCAGCGGCAGCAGATGCTGGTTCGGACAGGCGTGCAGATAGACGACATGATCCGAGGCCTCGAAGCCTTCGTAGGGCACCGCATACCAAAGGCTGCCGCCATACTTTTCCAGCGTCGGAATGACGTCCTTGCGGCTCCATGATGTGACGCAGCCGATGATGTGACGGGCCGGTGTGTCGCGCAGGATCTCGGCACACAGTGGCGCGTAAAGATCGATGTTGCCCCCCGGGTCGCGGGTGACCGCCCGGAACGTGACGCCCCGCGCCGGATCGGCGTTGATCCGGTCGATGGCCGCCAGGGCACCGGTCAGACAGGCGGTGCCGATCCGGGCATAGCTGCCGGTCAGCGAATACAGAAGACCAATGGCAATGGTGCGTCGCAAGAGGGGTGCCTCAACGAAAAAGCCCCGCCCCGATCACAGCAGGAGCACTGGTGTTCGGGTCGGGGCGCGGATGCCGATCGGCGTTCAGCCGGATGTTGATGCCAGCCTGTCCTGCGCAATCGCTCCCGTCAAGATCGTTGCGGTGCCGGGCCTTCTGCAGGTCCCATCGGCAAGACAAGCGACCTGATTTGCGGCCGGTGCGCCGTCATGCACAGGATTCCGCAGGCCGCGCAGGAAGTAAATTTCGAGATCTGAGGGCAGAATCGTCCATCTGCCGCCGACAAAAGCGACAAACGATCAATGTTTAATCAAAAGCTGCGATATTCTGCCCCTCAGCCTCACGATCCCCACTTTGGCCGGCCCACGCATTGACTTCGGGTCAAATCAACCATTCCATGATTGGGCGAAACCAAGAATCGGATTGGGCTGACAGTGACGCTTCTCGACACCTCGACCGACAACACGACGCTGGCGCTGGCGCGCATCCGCAGGATGATCGACAGCGGCGAGGTGCCGCACGAGGGTCGCTTGCCGACGGAACGCGAGTTGTCGGCGCAGTTGAGGGTCGGTCGCCATGTCGTGCGCCGCGCGATGGAAGTGCTGGAGGCCGAGGGACTCGTCTGGCGCCAGCAAGGCAAAGGCACCTTCGTCGGTCAGCCTCCGCAGATCATCTCCGGTCTTGCGGCCGAGATTGCCGGCGACGTCGACGCGCTTGCCGTCATGGATGCCCGATTGGGGATCGAACCGCAGCTTGCCGCCCTTTGTGCGCGGCGGGCCACGGCAGAAGACGTCGACCGTCTGCGGATGCTAGCGAACCGTGCCAGCGCGTCGAACGACCGGGATTCCACCGAGTTGTGGGATGGTGCGATGCACCGCCTGATCGCGCGGATCGCCGGCAACCGGCTTCTTTCAATCGCTTTCGGGCTGATTGACGAGGTGCGCGGATCTGCCGACTGGCAGCGCAAGCGCGACCACGCGCGCTCTCCCGCACTGCTGAAGTTGTATGACGCGCAGCATACCGCGATCATCGACGCCATCGACGCGCGCGATGCCTTGGCCGCGCGGCAGGCCATGACCGATCACCTGCTTCAGCTGACCGAAAATCTGCGCAAGTCGCTTCAGGATGCGCCGCGATGACCGAGGCCCCACTGCTTGATGTCGCGGGGCTTGGCATCCGCATCGACGGCACCGCCCGGGACCTTGTCAGTGACCTGTCGTTCACGCTGGATCGCGGCAGGACGCTGTGCATCGTCGGGGAATCGGGCTGCGGCAAAAGCCTGACGGCGCTGGCGCTGATGGGCCTGCTTGCGACACCCCCGCTGCGCGTCACGGGGGGCAGCGCGTCGTTCCAGGGCCGTGATCTGCTGTCCCTGCCGCCCGCAGAAATGCGCCGCCTGCGCGGCAACCGGATCGGGATGATCTTTCAAGAGCCGATGACGAGCCTGAACCCGGCGCTGAAGATCGGTGACCAGATCGCCGAGGTCGTGCGCCGCCACACCGGCCAGTCCGACACCGAGGCGCGTGCGCACGCGGTCGAGATGTTGCGCCGCGTGCGGATTCCCGCGCCCGAGACGCGCATGGACGTCTATCCGCACAACCTGTCAGGCGGCATGCGCCAGCGGGTGATGATCGCGATGGCCTTGGCGAATGCCCCCGACCTCGTGCTTGCGGACGAACCGACGACTGCTCTGGACGTGACCATCCAGGCTCAGGTGCTGGACCTGATGCGCGGCCTTCAGCGCGACACCGGCACGGCGATGATCCTGATCACGCATGACCTTGGCGTCGTGGCGGAAATGGCGGACAGCGTCGCCGTCATGTACGCGGGACAGATGGTCGAGACCGGTCTCGTCGCAGACATCTTCGACGATCCGCAGCATCCTTATACCATCGGGCTCATCGCCTCGATGCCCAGCCTCGACGGCGGGGAAGACCGCCTCGTCACGATTCCGGGTGTCGTCCCTCCGGCCCGAGAGATGCCGGGCGGCTGCCGGTTTGCCGCGCGCTGCCCCTTTGCCGACAGCCAATGCGCGCAGGTGCCACCAATGGTGGCCCTCGATGGCAGCGACCACCGCGTCGCGTGCTGGAAAGCCCCTCTCGACCAGATGAAGGCGGTCGCATGACGTCTGACATCATCCTCGAGACGCAGGCCCTTCAAAAGCGGTTCATCGGTCGCAAACCGTTCTTCGGCGACGCCAAGGTCGTGCGTGCGGTCGACGGCATCAACCTAAAGGTCCGCCGTGGCGAGACGCTGGCCATCGTCGGTGAATCGGGCTGCGGCAAGTCCACTCTGGCCCGCCTTCTGGTGCGGCTTCTGCCGCCGACCGAAGGCAATGTGATCTATGAAGGCCGCAACATCGCGTCCGTCGCAGCGGAGGAGATGCGCCACCTGCGGCGCGACCTGCAGTTCATCTTTCAGGACCCGTTCTCTTCGCTGAACCCGCGCATGACCGTCGGCGCGCTGATCGAGGAACCGCTGCTGGTGCATGGAATCGGCGACCGGCCGGACCGCCGGGCCAAGGTTGCGCGGATGCTGGCGCGCGTCGGTCTGCCCGCTTCGGTGATCGACCGGTATCCGCACGAATTCTCTGGCGGGCAACGTCAGCGCATCGGGATCGCGCGGGCGCTCATCACCGGGCCGAAGGTCGTGATCGGCGACGAACCGGTGTCGGCGCTGGACCTGTCGATCCAGGCGCAGGTCATCAACATCCTGCAGGACCTCAAGGCCGACCTTGGCCTGACCCTGGTCATCATCGCCCATGACCTGGCCGTCGTGCGGCACATGGCCGACCGTGTCGCGGTAATGTATCTGGGCGAGATCGTCGAACAGGGTCCTGTCGACGACCTGTTCGCCGTTCCCAGACATCCCTACACCGCCGCCCTGATCGCCGCGATCCCGGTGGCGGAAATGGGAGCGCGCCACGCGGCACCGCAACTGGAAGGCGACCCGCCCAATCCCATCGATCTGCCGACCGGCTGCCGCTTTCATCCGCGCTGCCCGCACGCGACCGAGGTCTGCCGGACCGACCGCCCCCGCCTGCTGGCGACGGGCCCGGACCGTTGGGCCGCCTGCCACCATGCTGCGACGCTGTCACTGGATGGGCACATGCCCAGCGGTCACCGCCGCAGCCCCGCCGTTCAGGCCCGTTTCGACCTATACCGCGCCGCCCAAAGTGCGCGGACCCATCCCGCAAAGACCCCGACCACGTGACACAACAGTCAGGAGACCGACCATGAAAAAACCAGCCATCTTTACCCTCAGCGCCATGCTGATGCTGACCGCCGCCCCCGTCATCGCCGCCGATCTGCGGATCGGACTTGCCGAGGATCCCGATGTCCTCGATCCCGATCAGTCGCGCACGTTCGTCGGGCGCATCGTCTACGCCTCGCTCTGCGACAAGCTCGTGGACATCACGCCAGAGCTTGAGATCATCCCCATGCTGGCCACGGAATGGAGCTGGTCCGACGACAACCTGACCCTAACCATGAAGCTGCGCGACGACGTGACGTTCCACGACGGCACCCCCTTCGATGCAGAGGCCGTCGCCTACAACATCAACCGGTCCCAGACGCTGGAAGAGAGCCGCCGCAAATCGGAGGTGTCCTCGATCACCGGCACGAACGTCGTCGATCCCACCACGATCGAGATCACGGTGGCCAAGCCGGATGCGACCCTGATCGCGCAACTGGCCGACCGGGCCGGCATGATGGTATCGCCCACCGCTGCCGAGGCCGCCGGCGTCGATTTCGGGAACGCGCCGGTCTGCGCCGGGCCCTACAGCTTTACCGAGCGGGTGCAGCAGGACCGCATCGTGCTGACCAAGTTCGCGGACTATTACAATGCCGACGCCTATACCTTCGACACCGTGACCTTCCTGCCGATCGTGGATACGACCGTGCGGCTGGCCAACCTGCGGGCCGGTGACGTAGACATGATCGAACGGCTGGCCGCCACCGATGTGGCGTCCGTGGCAGGCGACGATGCTCTGACGATGGAGCAGGCGACATCGCTCGGCTACCAGGGTCTAACGGTCAACGTCGCCAACGGCGACCGGTCGCAGAATCCCTTCGGCCAGGACAAGCTGGTGCGTCAAGCCCTTTCGCTGTCGATCGATCGCGAGGTCATCAATCAGGTGGTCTTCGAAGGGGCCTTTGCGGCAGGCAACCAGCCCTGGCCGCCGACCTCTCCGTGGTACAACGCCGACCTGCCGATCCCCGCCCGCGACGTGGAGGCAGCAAAAGCCAAGCTGGCCGAAGCCGGGGTCGAAAACCCGACCGTGGAAATTCAGGTCAGCACCGACCGGATCGACCAGCAGGTGACGCAGGTCATCCAGGCGATGGCGGCGGAGGCCGGAATCACCGTCAACGTGGTCGCCAAGGAATTTGCCACCCAGTTGTCGCAACAGACCGCTGGCGACTACGAGATCAGCCAGGTCGGCTGGTCGGGCCGCGTCGATCCCGACGGCAACATCCACCAGTTCGTGACCTGCGAGGGCGGCATCAACGACGCCAAGTATTGCAATCCGCAGGTCGACGAGCTTCTGAACGAGGCCCGCGCCACCAATGACACGGCGGCACGCAAGGCGCTTTACGACCAGGCGACGGCGATCCTCAACGACGAGATGCCGCTGATCTATGTCTTTCACCAGAACTGGATCTGGGCGATGGACGCAGGCGTCACCGGATTCGTGCCCTATCCCGACGGCATGATCCGGCTGGCCGGCGTGACCAAGGCCGAATGACCCACCCGGCCCGGCGGCATCGTCGCCGGGCCTGACCCTTCCTGCAAGGCTGCAACATGCTCCGATTCCTCGGCCACCGTCTTTTGATCGCGATTCCGACGATCCTGCTGATCTCGGTCTTCGTGTTCGGGTTGCAGAAACTGCTGCCGGGCGATCCCGTGCTGGCGCTGGCCGGCGAGGATCGCAGCCCGGAGCTGCTGGAATTCCTGCGCGAGAAATATCGCCTGAACGATCCCGTCTATGTCCAGTACTTCAACTGGGTCTGGAATGCGCTTCAGGGCGATCTGGGCATATCGCTGCGGACCAACCAGAACGTCACCACCCTGCTCGCGCAGAAGCTGCCGGTCACGATCCAGCTTGCGCTGATGGCGCTGGCCTTTGCCGTGGTCATCGGCATCCCGGCGGGCATCCTGTCGGCCTACAAGAAGGGCACCTGGATCGACTGGGTCGCGAACGTCGTCGCCCTTTCTGGCCTGTCGATCCCGAACTTCTGGCTCGGCATCATGATGATCCTGCTGGTCAGCGTGAACCTCGGCTGGCTGCCCGCGTCGGGCTATCAGCCCTTCACCGACGATCCGCTGCAATCGCTCAAGACGATGATGATGCCGGCCTTCGTGCTGGGCACCGGGCTGGCCGCCACTTTGATGCGTCACACGCGGTCCGCGATGCTGGGCGTGCTGCAATCCGACTACGTCCGCACCGCACGCGCCAAGGGGCTGGGTGAACGCGCGGTCGTGGTCAAACATGCGCTGCGCAACGCGCTGGTCCCCGTCGTCACCGTCGTCACGCTGCTGTTCGGCGAATTGCTGGCGGGTGCCGTGCTGACGGAACAGATTTTCACCATCCCCGGCTTTGGCAAGCTGGTCGTCGATGCGGTCTTCAACCGCGACTACGCCGTCGTGCAGGGCATCGTCCTGTGCACCGCCATCGCCTTCATCCTGATGAACATCCTGGCCGACGCCCTTTACCGCGTCCTGAACCCGAAAATGTCAGACCAATGACCAATCCCGTCACCCTCGACACGGCCCCGTCCCGGCAGGAGGTCACGGAGGTCCTGCCACCCCGGCAAGGCCGTGTCTGGGGCAAGCTGAAAAGGAACCCGGCAGCGCTGCTGGGCGGCGGGATCGTAGCCTTCTTCTGCATCATGGCGATCCTCGCCCCAGTGCTGCCGATCCCCGGCCCCGCCGTCACGGACTTTGCCGCCGTGCGCAAACCCCCGAACGCCGCGCATTGGTTCGGCACCGACGAGATCGGTCGCGACGTGCTGTCCCGCATGATCTGGGGCGGACAGGCGTCCTTGATGGCAGGCGTGGTGTCCGTCACCATCGCGCTGGTCATCGGCGTCCCGCTGGGTGTGGCCGCCGGCTATATGCGAGGCTGGACCGACGCCGCCATTTCACGCGTGACAGAGGCGCTGCTGGCCGCACCCTTCCTGATCCTCGCGATTGCAATGGCGGCCTTCCTTGGCCCGTCGCTGACGAACGCGATGATCGCCATCGGCATCTCTGCCGTGCCGATCTTCATCCGCTTGGCCCGTGCGCAGACCATGCAGGTCCTGACAGAGGATTACGTCGAAGGTGCTTTGGCCATCGGGCTGACCCACCGCGACATCATCGCCCGCTACATCCTGCCCAACATCGTCCCGCCCCTGCTGGTACAGGCCACGTTGACCATAGCCACCGCGATCATCGCAGAGGCGTCGCTGTCTTTCCTGGGCCTCGGACAGCAACCGCCCGCGCCAAGTTGGGGGTCGATGCTGAACACCGCCAAGCAGTTCCTCGAACAGGCCCCCTGGCTGGCACTTTATCCGGGCCTCGGGATCTTTCTCGTCGTGCTTGGCTTCAACCTTCTGGGCGACGGTCTGCGCGACGCCCTCGACCCTCGCGACAACTGAAAACAGGATCTTTCTTCATGCAATTCACCACCCGGCCCGAGATTCTGGGCACCTTCGGCGTCGCGACTTCGACCCACTGGATCGCCTCTGCCGTGGGTATGCGCATCCTCGAAAAGGGCGGCAACGCGTTCGATGCCGCCGCCGCGATGAATTTCGTCCTGAACGTGGTGGAACCGCACCTGTGCGGCCCGCTGGGCGACATGCCGGCGCTGATCCAGGTGGCAGGAGAGGACACGCCCCGCGTCGTCTGCGGTCAGGGCACGGCACCGGCAGGTGCCACCATTGCCCATTACAAGGCCGAAGGGCTTGACCTAATCCCCGGGTCCGGCCTGCTGGCGACGGTCATTCCCGGCGTCTTCGATGCATGGATGCTGATGCTGCGCGATCACGGCAAGCTGCCGCTGCGCGATATCCTGGAACCGGCAATCCACTACGCCCGCCACGGCCACCCGGTGCTGGCACGGGTGTCGGCGACGATCGGCGGTCTTGCGGACTTCTTTCGCGACGAATGGCCGACCTCTTATGCGACCTGGCTGCCGGGCGGCCACGTCCCCGCCCCCGAAAGCCTGTTCCGCAACCCGGATCTGGCCGACACTTGGGACCGCATCCTGACCGAGGCCGAGAATGCCAGCGGCCACGAGGCCCAGATCGAGGCCGCGCGTCATGCATTCTACAAGGGCTTCGTGGCAGAGGCGATCGACGACTGGATGCGGGACGCCTGCGTCATGGATGCCGCCGGCGGCCGCCGCAAAGGTGTGCTGACAGGTCAGGACATGGGGGGCTGGGAAGCGACTTATGAGACTCCGCTTTCCGTCGACTACCACGGCTGGACCGTGTGGAAGCCGGGGATGTGGGCGCAATCGCCGACCTTCCTGCAATCGCTGCGCATTCTGGAAGGGTCCGGCATTGCCGACATGGACCCCGTCGGTGCCGACTTCGTGCATTGGGTGACCGAAGCGATGAAGCTGTCCTTCGCGGACCGCGAGGCCTACTATGGCGATCCGGCCCATACCGACATCCCCACAGAGACCCTGCTGTCGCGCGAATACGCCGAGGTGCGCCGCGCGATGATCGACGCCACCGCCTCTCTCGTGCAGCGTCCGGGCGAAATCGTCGGTCATGACATGTGGGTCCGCGAAGCGTTGAAACGCGCCAGCGCCGATGTCGTGGACAGCGGCGTCGGTGCGGGCGAACCGACGATGGCGCACCTCAGCGAGAAGCGCGGCGACACGGTGCATATCGACGTCATCGACCGCTGGGGCAACATGGTGTCGGCAACGCCATCGGGGGGATGGCTGCAATCCTCGCCCGTCGTGCCCGGCCTTGGCATGCCGTTGAACAGCCGGGCGCAGATGTTCTGGCTGACCGAGGGACTGCCCACGTCGCTGGCTCCGGGACGCCGGCCGCGCACCACGCTGTCGCCTTCGATCGCGGGACGCAATGGGCGCGCATCGATGGTTTTCGGCACGCCGGGCGGCGATCAGCAGGACCAGTGGCAGCTGATCTATTTCCTGCGGCACGTTCACGGCATGACGAACCTTCAGGCGGCGATCGACGCCCCCCTGTTCCACACCGCCCACTTTCAGGGCTCGTTCTATCCGCGCGCGACCGATCCCGGCCACCTCATGGTGGAACCGTCGTTCGGCGATGCCGTGATCGATGACCTGCGCAGCAGGGGGCACCGCGTGCAGGTGGCCGAACCCTGGAGCATCGGGCGCCTGACGGCTGCCAGCCGCGACGATTCCGGGCTGATGCGGGCTGCGGCGACGCCACGTCTGATGCAGGCCTACGCCATCGGTCGCTAGCGTCGGATGCGGTGGCGTCCGGTCGTTCAACCGCCCGTGTCATGGTCATTGCGGCTTTGCCGACAGGGGGTTGAATCCGAAACTTCGCGACGTGCCGGATCGGGACGGCAGACTCGACAAATCGTGTTTTGTGATGCCTAATCCAGCATCATATCCCATTTTCAGATTGTAGCGTCGTGGCTTATCCCAGCATCAAGATCCGTGCCCTGCAAGCCATCATCGCCGTCTACGAAGAGCAGTCCTTCAGCAGGGCCGCTGACCGCGAAAACACGACACAGTCGGGAATGTCCACCCAGGTCAAAGGGTTGGAGCTTGTCCTCGGCACCCAGCTATTGGTGAGAGAGCGCAAGAAGTTTGCCCTGACCCCAGCGGGAGAGATCATCTACCGCGAGGGGCAGGCGATCCTGAAGGCGCTGGCGGCGACCGAGAAGGCCGTGCAGGACCTGCGCGGCAATGTGGCGGGTCTGGTGCGGTTCGGCATGATCCCATCCCTGACCCGGTCGGTGCTGATCCCGGCGCTGGACCAGTTCAAGACCGAATTTCCCGACGTCGAACTGTCCCTGCTGGAGGAGTACAGTTTTTCCCTGATGCGGCGCGTTCTGGACGGAGAGCTGGATTTCGCGCTGGTGCCGTCGACCGACCTGCCCGCCGGACTGACTGGCACCTTTGTCGGGCGTGACCGCGAAATGCTGGTGTCGAACGCCGATCTGGACCTCGGCTTTGCGCATCTGGACGATATTCCCCTGTCGTGTCTGAACGACAAGCGCTTGATCGTGCCGTCCCGCCTGAACGTGCGGCGCAAGCATTTCGATACCCTGCTGAACACCCACGGCATCCACGTCGCCGAGATGCTGGAGATGGACGGCATGCTGGCGACGCTGGAAATGGTCGGCGCGACGGATTGGGTCGCGATCCTGCCATCGGCGATCTGTCACCCGGACAAGGACGGGTCCGTGCGACGCCTGAACCCGATCAAGGACCCGCCGATCAGCCTTGACTATGTCCTGGTCGAAAAGGCCGAGATGGCAGCGCCCCGCGCCGCGCGGCTGTTGGCGAATTGCCTTGTGCACCACATCGGCGTGATCCTGTCTGACTGGCAAGAGGTGCCGGATATCGAGAATCCCGAACCGGCGCATCTGAAACTATGATCCTGCGGGCCACCGTAATGTGAAATCATGCCCCCCAATGGATGCGGAACGGGGGACTTTGGCATGACAACGGGAATCGTCGGAATCGGGAACATGGGGCGCCCGATCGCCGAACATCTGTCCGAGGTCGGGGAAACCCTCCTGCTGTGGAACAGGACACCGGACAAGGCACAGGGCATCGCCAACAGTGCCGTCGCCCCGACACCGCGGGCCGTGGCGGAGGGCTCGGAGGTCATCCTCTCGATCCTGGCCAATGATGCGGCGGTCGATGCAGTCTATCACGGAGCGAACGGGCTGCTGAACGGCAATCTGACCGGCAAGGTGATCGTCGAGATGTGCACGACATCGCCCGAAACGGTCAAGGCACTGGAACGGGACGTGACCGCGCGCGGCGGGTTGTTTCTGGAATGTCCGGTCAGCGGCAACGTCGTGCCGGCGCGGTCCGGGCAGTTGATGGGTCTGGCCGGCGGGACGACCGCCGCCTTCGACGCCGCCAGCCCCTTGCTGCGCAAGATGACGCGCCGTCTGGAACATCTGGGGCCGGTCGGGTCCGGGGCCGCCATGAAGCTGGCCGTCAACCTGCCGCTGATGGTGTATTGGAGCGCGCTGGGAGAGGCGCTGGGGCTGGCGCTGTCGCAAGGCGTCGATCCGGCACTGGCGCTTGATATCCTGTCTGACAGTTCCGGGGCCATCGGTGCCGCCAAGAAACGCATCCCGCCGATCCGCGACATGGTGGTCGACGGCGATCCGGGGGCCGTCAGCTTTACCCTGACGAACGCGATCAAGGATATGCGGCTGATGACCGGGCTGGCGGACGAGACCGGCAGTCCGCATGGCGTCATCGGTGCGGTGCTGTCCAAGGCCGAGACGGCAGCGGCCGCCGGCTGGCACAATTACGACAATTCACTGGTCGGCATGTTCGGCCTGCGCAAGGCGGAGGACGCAACATGATCGGCACGGCTCTGGTTGGCTTCGGATGGTGGGGGCAGCACATCGCGCCCCGGCTGATCCGGCATGACGCGTTCGATCTGCGGTGCATCGTCGAACCGGCCACGGCGCTGCACGATCAGATAAGCGCGCAGGGGGTAAAGGTGGTGACCGACTATGCCGCCGCATTGGCGGACCCGCAGGTGCAGGCGGTGATCCTGACGTCGCCCAACGATCTGCACGACGCGCAGATCGCGCAGGCCGTCGCCGCCGGCAAACACGTCTTCTGCGAAAAGCCACTGTCGCTGTCGGCCGCCAATGCCCGAACAAGCGTGGAATCCTGTCGGGCCGCGGGCCTCGTGCTGGGCATCGGGCATGAACGGCGGTTCGAGCCCGCGATCCTGGCGCTGCGGGACATGCTGGATGCGGGCGCCCTGGGCACCGTGATGCATACGGAAATGGCGTTCAGCCATGACAAGCTGATCGGCCTGACGGCGGATAGCTGGCGCACGTCGAAGGCCTTCGCACCGGCGGCTGGCATGACGCAGATGGGGATTCACCTGACCGACCTGCTGATCGCGTTCTACGGCCCGGTCGCGGCGCTGCATGCCTTTACCGCTGACCGCAGTCTGGGCTGGGAGACCGGCGATGTCGTCACCGTGCAGTTGCAGTTCGAGGCCGGGATGACGGCGACCTTGCAGGCGATCCTGCATACGCCCCATTTCATACGCACCCATGTCTTCGGCAGCGACATGTGGGTCGAAATCCGCAATGCGACGCACCCGGACACTCCCGGCGGCACCGCGACGATGCAATGCTATCGGAGCATCGACGATACCACGACGCAGGTCTTCGACTGGACCGACAGCGTGACCGCCAATATCGCAGCCTTCGGGGCCGCGATCCGGGGCGAGGCACCCTATCCCTACTCGGATGCAGAGCTGATCCACAACATCGAGGTGCTCGACGCCATCGTGAGGTCCGCCGAAACCGGCGAGGCGGTGCGTCTGTAACGGGGCGTATCAGGATTTGGTATAGTCACTATCACCATCGATAAGTTGACCAGCATTCCCGGGGCTGCAAGCATGGTCTGAGATATCAGGGAGGAACCGGATGTCGATAAAGCTGATGCGGCATCATGTGTTCGATGCCTTGCGCGAAGACATCATGTCCTGCGGCTTGCAGCCCGGCGAAGAGATGCGCGAAAGCGCGTTGGCCGTGAAGTACGGCGTGTCGAAGTCGCCGATCCGCGACGCCCTGCAAAAGCTGGAATGGGAAGGGCTGGTCGAGATCGCGCCGCGCCAGGGGCATCGCGTAGCCCCGATCTCGATCGCCGACGCGCAGGATATTCTTGAGTTCCGCGAAATTCTCGAGAACTCTGCGGTGCGCAAGATCTGCGCAGAGGCCAGCGACGATGACCTTATGGCGCTGGACGACTACCGCACCAGCAACTGCAACACGCTGCGCGAGTATGCCGGCTACAACCGGGCGTTTCATGTCCGCATCAGCGAACTGGCCGGAAATCGACGCCAGACCGCGACCGTTAACACCTTGATGGAAAACTACGAACGGCTGTGCATCGTGTCGCTGTCGTCGCGTCGCAACGAGGCAGAGGCGATGGCGTCGTCCCTGAGCGAGCACAACCGGATCATCGACGCCCTGCAAGCCCGCGATGCGCGCACCGCTGCGCGTCTGTCCGCCAAGCATGTCCGCAAGTCCCAGACGCAGGTGATGCGCGGACTGCAGAACCAACCGGTCGTCCTGTAAGACCCGGGACGAAGCCTGATATGTCACGCGATCGCGCAACAGGTGGCGACGCAGACAGGAGAGAAGGATGAAGGATCACATGAGTGCGCCACAGACCGTCATGGACGATACCGTTGTCAGCGGGCGCGATGTCGGCAAGACCTTTGCCAATGGCACCGTCGTCGCCCTCAAGAACGCCGACTTCGACATCAAGCGTGGATCGTTCGTGTCGCTTGTCGGCCCCTCCGGCTGCGGTAAATCCACGCTGCTGCGGCTGGTGTCCGGGCTGATCGCGCCCACATCCGGTCAAATCATGGTGCATGACAGGCCGGTCACGGGACCGCGCCGCGACATCAGCATGATGTTCCAGAAGGCAACCTTGCTGGAGTGGCGCACGTCGCTGGAAAACGTCCTATTGCCGACGGAAATTGCCGGCACGCCGACCCTGGCGGACAAGAACCGCGCGTTCGATCTGCTGAAACTGGTGGGACTGGGCGATTTCGCCTTCTCGTTTCCGGCGCAACTGTCCGGCGGCATGCAGCAGCGCGTGGCCCTTGCCCGGCTCCTGCAGACCGGCGCGGACATTCTCTTGCTGGATGAACCCTTTGGCGCGCTTGATGAATTCACGCGCGAACGGCTGAACACCGAACTGATGCGGATCGTGGCAGAGGTCGGTGCCACCACGATCTTCGTCACCCACAACATCAGCGAGGCGATCTTTCTGGCAGACCAGGTCTTCGTCATGACCTCGCGGCCCGGTCAGGTGGCCAAGATCGTCGATGTCGATCTGGAACGCCCGCGCCCGCTGTCGATCCAGACGTCGCCCGAATTCAACAGGCTCGTCGCAGACGTGCGCGAAACACTGGGGGCGGTCTGATGGTCGCCGTGGACCACAGCGGCAGCACGGCGCAGGCCCCCGATGCGGCGCGCGCCCTGCGCAACCGGCGCATCGCGACCCATGCGACGATCTTCGTGGTTCTGATCCTGTCATGGGAACTGGCGTCGCGCGCCGGGTGGCTGGACCCGCTGTTCTATCCCCGACCCAGCAACATCATGCGGTCGTTCTGGCTGATCTATGTCGAGAACGGCAACGTCTGGTATCATCTGGGCGTCACGATGAGCCTCGTGTTCGCGGGCTTCTTCGGGGGATCGATCCTGGGGATCGTCCTGGGCAGCCTTGTCGGGCTGAACGGCGTGCTGCGGCGGTTCCTGAAGCCCTATGTCATCGTTCTCGAGGCGACGCCGCGCATCGCGGTGGCCCCGTTGCTGATCGCAGCCCTGGGCTTTGGTGCCAGCTCCAAGATCGCGATCATCGTGCTGGTGTGCTTCTTTGCGCCCTTCATCAACACCCTGTCGGGGGTGATGAACGTGAACGCCGACAAGCTGGAGCTTTTCAAGGCGATGGGGGCCAGCAAATGGCAGATCCTGCGCAAACTGGTGCTGCCCGATGCCATCCCGATCATCATGGCGGGCGAACGGCTGGCACTGACCGCCGCCCTGTCGGGGGCGCTGGTGGCGGAATTCATCCAGCGCGATCAAGGCATCGGATCGCTGATCCTTGTCTACACGCGCAACCTGAACATGGCGTCCGCCTTTGCCTGCATCTTTACCCTGACGATCCTGGGGTTCGTGATCTTTCGCAGCATGGAACTGATCGATCGCTACATCGCCTACTGGAAACATGAACCGGGCCGCGAGCGTGTCAGCGCCAGACGCCGCGCCAGCTATGGGAGGGTGTCATGACCGAGCCGCGCCTGTCCGTCTCGACCCGCGCCCTTGACCGCGCGATCCGTTTCGCACCGCATGCGATCCTGTTTCTTGGCCTGATCGGCGCTTGGGAACTGGCGGCGCGAGCCGGAGTGATCACGTCGATCATGATCCCGCGGCCCAGCGCCATCGGGGCTGCGATCGTGGAACTCTACATCACGAAAGGCACGATCTACCGCCACTTTCTGATCACCCTGACAGAGGCCGTCGTCGGCTTCCTTATCGGGGCGGCGGTGGCCGTGGGGCTGGCCGTGGCGTCGTCTCTGTCCGAAGTCTTCAAGCGCTACGTCATCCCCTACGCGGTCGTGCTGAACGTGACGCCGGGGATCGCGCTGACGCCCGTGGTGATCGCGTGGTTCGGTTACGGGATGGGGTCGAAGGTCGCGCTGGCTGGGATCCTCTGCTTCTTCCCGATCTTCGTGAATACGCTCACGGGCCTTGTCCAGATCGACGAAGAGCGCGAGGAGCTGTTCGCCGCGATGGGGGCGAAGCCCGCCCAGATCTTTACGAAACTGCGTGTGCCGGCGGCCCTGCCGCTGATGTTCGCCGGGCTCAAGATCGGGCTGACCACCGCGCTGATCGGTGCCGTCGTGGCCGAATTCGCGCAGGCGACCGACGGCGTCGGCGTCCTGATGAGCCGGTTTTCGTTTCAACTGAACATGGCGGCGTCGATCGGCACATTGCTGAGCATGACGATCATCGGCCTGCTTCTGTTCTACACGATGGAATTCCTCGACGACAGAATCGTGTTCTGGCGTCGGGAAAGCCGACGCGCGGCAGCGTCCCGTGCGCGGGCCCGGACCTGGTTAGGCCAGCTGGGCAAGTGACGCATAATAATCGACATTCCAGGGAGGAAAAGACGATGAAGATGCTAAAATCAGTGCTGTTTTGCAGCGGATTGGCCATCACCGCAATTCCGGTGGCGGCCGTCGCGCAAGAGTTTACGATCAACATGATCAACCCCCTTCCCCGGTCGACCAACTTCTTTCCGTTGGTCGTCGGGGAGGCGCTTGGCTACTTCGAGGATGAAGGTGTCACGGTCAACCTGCTGCCATCCGACACCTCGATCCCCTATGTCGCGTTCATCCAGAACGGCCAGGCGGATCTGGCCATGCTGGACCCGGTCGAGACGATCAACGCCTTGAACGCCGGGGCCGAGATCAACACGGTCTACGAGGTGATGCAGAACGCGCCCGAAGGCATCGGGGTGCTGGAATCGTCCGAATACGATTCCATCGACGATCTGGTCGGCACGACGGTCGGTCTGGTGTCGGACCGTGACAGGTCGTTCCTGTAGGCGGCATTGAACACCGTCGGTGCCAGTATCGACGACGTGCAGACCGTCGTTCTGGGTGAAAGCGGCCCGACGTTGGCCGCCGCCGTGCGCGATGGCAATGTCTCGGCGATCTCGGGTGCCGCCCCGGACTGGATCGCGCTGAATGCCAACGGAATACCGGTCCGCCTGATCACGCCGGAAGAACTGCTGGCAAGCCCTGCAAACACCTTTGCCGCCAATGCGGCGACGCTGGATGAAAAGCGCGCGATGATGGAAGGCTTCCTGCGCGCCTGGTCCAAGGGCATGTATGTTGCTTCTGTCAAACCTGAAGCCGTGGCACAGATGCTCCGCAAGGGCGTCCCGGCCGAGTGGGAGAACGAGGAAGCCGGTCAGCTTTTCCTCGACATGTCGATCGGCATGAACGTGTCCACGACCGAACGGCTGGGCGATCTTCAGCCGGATGTCTGGCAGGCGCTTCAGCCACGGCTGTTGTCGTCCGGCGCGATCGAGTCCGAGGTCGATGTGACGACGTTCCTGAATGACACCTACATCGCGGCGGCCAACGATTTCGACCGTGCGCAGGTCGAAGCGGACGTCACCGCCTGGATGGAAGCCAATCCCTAAAAGCCTCCGGCCGTCGCGGGCAATATCCGCGGCGGCCTCTCCTTCCCCACTCGCATCACCAGTCAACAGGACCACACCATGAGTCATACCACCATCGACACCCGTGACCGCGGCACCGCCGTCAACCGTTATGGCCCCACCGCGGCCCGCCCTGTCCCGGCCACGCCGCAGCGCCTGTCGACGCTGACCGTCGACAGTCACGCCCACGTCGTGATCCCGGCGGCGGCGCAGTACATGGTGCCTCATGTCGACCCGCAGCGGATCGCGATGGTCAAACATGCCAATGCCGCGACCAATGCCGTTAACGCCCAGCAAGACAAGGATCGCGGGCCTGTCGCGATGCAGGACAGCGACGACCGTCTGCGCGTGCTGGATGCGCAGGGCATCAACATGCAGATCGTGGCCCCGCCGCCGCCGCAATGCTATTACCAGTCGCCCATCGAACACGCCGCCCATGCCAGCCGCATGGTCAACGACGGCATGGCCGAATGGGTCGGCCGCAATCCCGACCGCTTTGCGGGTCTTGGCACCGTGCCCTTGCAGGACCCTGACGAAGCGGCCACCGAACTGACCCGCGCCGTCAAAGACCTTGGACTCAAGGGCGTGATGCTGCTGACCAACATGGACGGCGAGGAGATCAGCGCCGACCGCTTCCGTCCGTTCTGGAAGAAGGCCGAGGAGCTGGGCGCGGTCGTGATGATTCACCCCCAACGGCTTTACCGGCGGTGATCGGTTCACGGAATACTACTTCTCGAACGTCATCGGCAACCCGCTGGAGACGACGACGGCGCTGCACTACATCATCTTCAACGGGCTGCTGCGCGACATGCCGGATCTGAAGATCTTTGCCGTGCATGGCGGCGGCTATCTGCCCGGTTATTCCGGCCGGATCGACCATGCCTGGGGCGCGCGGCAGGACAGTCATGCCGACCTGCCCGAACCGCCGACCATCTACCTCAAGAAGGTGTGGATCGACAGCGTCGTGTTCACCGATCACCAGCTGGAATATCTGGTCAAGATATACGGTGCCGACAAGGTCATCATGGGCAGCGATTATCCCTTCGACATGGCCGACTATGATCCGGTCGAACACATCGTCAGCTCTGCCCTGTCGGACGACGACAAGGCCAAGGTTGCCGGTCTGACGGCGGCGAAACTGTTCGGACTGAAGCAGAAGGGCGCATGACATGACCGTCGGCATCATCGGCCTCGGCATCATGGGCGCGGCCTATGCCGGCAATCTGTGCAAGGCGGGGGTGGCAGTGGCGGGGACAGACCCCGATGCTGCCGCCCGCGACCGCCTGACAGGTCTGGGCGGCACGGTGCATGACGCAATCGGGCCGTGGCTGGCGGACTGCGAGTTGGTCATCATCTCGGTTGCATCCCCGGTCGTGCTGGCATCGGTCACGGCCGCGCTGGGCGAGGTGCTGCAACCCGGCCAGGTCGTGATGGAGACCGGGACCTTCGCCATGGCCGACAAGCTGTCCGCGCGCGACGCGGTGCAGGTCAACGGGGCGGTGCTGCTGGATACGCCTGTCAGCGGCACCGGCGTGCAGGCCGCGCGGGGCGATCTGGTGATCATGGCCTCTGGCCCCGACGATGCGATTGCCAAGGCACGGCCCTTCATGGACCACCTGTGCCATACGGTCATCGCCGCAGGCCCTTTCGGGGCCGGCAGCAAGCTGAAGTACGTTGCCAATCACGCGGTCGCCCTGCACAATTGCGCCGCCGCCGAGACGCTGCACTATGCAGACGCGCTGGGACTGGACCGCGATGTCGTCTATCACCTTCTGTCCAAGGGGGCGGGCCAGTCCCGCATGCTGGACCTGCGGATGCCGCTGATGATGTCGGGGGAATATACACCCGCGACCGCGCATATGGCGATGTTCGAAAAGGACCTGTCGATCATCGGTGCCGATCTTCGCGCCCATGACATCACGACGCCGATGTTCGACGCCGTGTCGGACATGTACCGCAAAAGCTGGTCGCTGGTGCCCAAGGACTACGACACCGCCGCCGTGTTCGAGGTGTACCGTGACATCGACAAGCTGGCCTGACCGCGCAACGCAAGGCAGGGGTCGGGCCGTGGCACATTGAGACGCGAGGTCACGGCCCTGCCCCGCATGACGGGGTCGCAATGGACATCGACCATCGCGGCGCTGGCGGCGGTGGCGACCGTGATCGCGACGCGCGACCCGGCCCTGCGGGTGGTGGCCGTATCCGGTGCGGGGATCGTGGCCTTTGCGACCCGCAGCCTGCCAGAGGCCGCGACGGCGCTCTTCATCTTCCTCGGTTTTCTCGCGATCGACGCGGCCCCGCAGTCCGTCGTCTTCTCGGGGTTCGCGTCCAGCGGGTTCTGGCTGCTGGTCGGCGGCCTCGTGATCGGGTCGGCAATCACCGCATCGGGCCTTGGCGACCAGATCGCACGATTGATCTTTGCCTGCACCGGTACGTCCTATGCGCGGGCGGTGTTGTTCCTGTCGGTGGGCGGGCTTGCGCTGGGAGCCTTCGTGCCTTCGGCCATCCCGCGCGTGATCGTGATGATGCCGATCACACAGGCGCTGGCCCATCGCATGATGCTGCCCGCCGGATCGCGGTCTCGGACCGGGTTGTTGATGACCGCCGCCATGATGACGCTGGTGCCCACCTATGCCTTTCTGACCGCCAACCTGCCGACCATCGTGGAAGTGGGGATCATCGAGATCCTCTATGGTGTCCAGTTCGGTTACGGCAGCTATTTCGTGCAGAACCTGCCGATCAACGCCCTGCGTTTCGCGGTGCTTCTGGTCCTGCTTCTGGACTACGGACGCGGCCAGACGGTCGCCCCGTCGCCGAAATCTGGCGACGACGCGCCCGCCCGCTGGACGACAGGCCAGCGCAGACTTTCCGTCGTTCTTGCGGTGGCCGTCGTCTTGTGGGCCACGGACTCCTTGCACGGCATCGCGCCTGCCTGGATCACCGTAGCCGCCGCCCTGGTTCTGTTGCTGCCCACCTCGAAGGTCTTCGCGCCGCAGGCGATGAAGACCGAAATCGACCTCTCCATCGCGTTCCTGATCGCGGCCGTGCTCTGCATCAGCGCGGTCATCACGCATATATCTCTCGGTCAACGAATCGCAGAGGTTGTGGTCCCGGCGTTGCAACTGGCGCCGGGCAGCGGGTTCTGGAACCTGTCGGCGATCACGCTCTTCACCTCGGCGCTGTCGCACCTGACCATCGCACCCGCGACGCCCGTCGTCGTGGCCCCCCTTGCGCAGGCCATGAGCGATGCGACGGGCTGGTCCGTCACGGCGGTCGCAATGGCACAGAACATCGGCATGTCGACGATCGCGCTGCCCTATCAGTCGCCACCCCTGCTGATCGGCATCGCCATCGCGGCGATCCCGGTCGGGCCGCTGACGCGGCTGTGTCTGGTATCCGCCGTCATCACGACGGCCCTTGGCCTGCCGCTGACGTGGGTGTGGTGGACCTGGCTAACCCTGATCCCCTAGTCCCGGCCCAGAAGGGTGACCAGCGCGTGACGGGTCAGCGGCAGGCGGTCGGGCCTGACGCCGAGGACGCTTTGCACGCCGTTCACGACGGCCGCACCCGCCGGCCCTGCCGCGATTTCACCCGCCCCCAGCGGCGGCATGTCGGGCCGCTCGATCAGCCGGGTATGAAGGCGCGGCACCTCGGAAAAGCGCAGGATCGGGTAGTCCTGCCAGCCGAATGTCATGTTCTGCCCTCCGGCAAAGACGACCTCCTCCTTCAACGCCCAGCTGATGGCTTGCACGATGCCGCCTTCGATCTGGTTGACGACGCCGTCGGGATTGATCGCCTCGGCGACGGACCAGACGTCGGTGACGCGCACGTCGTCGCCGACGTCGACCCGCGCCAGGCAGGCCATGTAGCCCGCGCTGTTCTTGTAGCGGGCATAACCCAGGCCATAGCCCACGGTGTCGGACGGCGTCCGGTCGCGGGTCATGTCCTGCAAGGCGGTGATCACTTCACGCGCGCGCGGATCGTCCAGATGCGCCAGACGGTAGGCGACGCTGTCCATGCCGGCTACGGCGGCGCAGCCTTCCATCAGGGATTCCAGCGCAATGACGTTGGTGAAGGCACCAAGGCCGCGCATCGCGCTGGGGCGGTAAGGCACATGCGTCGGACGGGCGCGCACCACCCGCAGGGCCGGGATGACATAGCCCGGCACGGCGTTGCGGTCGGCACCGCCCTGCGGTTGCGGCGCATCGTTGCCCGGCCCCATCGGACGCGGGACCGACAGGAACTGCTGCGCCCGCAGGTTCGGCTCTGCCGCACCGCCCGGGCGGGTCGAATGCGGCGGGCTGACGATCCGCGCGTCATAGGACACGATCAACCCGTCCGCGCCCAGCCGCGCGGTCAAACGTGTCGTCATCGCGGGATTCAGCGGACCGTGCTGGAATTCGTCCCGGCGATGCCACAGGACGCGCACGGGCCGTCCCGTCGCCCGCGCCATGAGGGCGGCATCAAGGGCCACATCGTCCGAACTGTTGTGACCGTAGCATCCGGCGCCGGGGGCAAAGATCACCGTGATCCGGGCGACCGGCACCTTCATCACCTGCGCCAGCGACGTGCGCAGGGCAAAGACGTTCTGGCTGTGCGCCCAGACCGTCAGCCGCCCGTCGTCCCACCGCGCCACGGCGCAGGATGGCCCGATGGAGGCGTGGTGCAGCGCAGGCTTGGTCAGCGTGACCTGCACGACCCGGTCACCTGCAGTCAGATCGCCGCGCTCGTGCGGAACCTCCTCGCTGGCGATACCGGCGGTCAGCGCATCCACGGGATGCAGGCGGATTTCAGGCGCATGGTCCCAGACGATCCGCGCGGCAAGGTGCTGCGCTGCCTGCTGGGCGGCGTATTCGCAGGCCGCGACGACGGCGATGAACTGGCCGTCGCGCACCAGTTGCACACCCTCGGGCAGGTCGGTGTCAGACAGCGGCCCGGCCGTGGCGTCCAGACGCGGCGGCTGCACGACGCGGCCGTGCAACAGACCGTCAAGTGTCATGTCATGCAGCAGATGCCCCGCACCCAGCCGCGCCGCCAGATCGATGCGCGGCACCGATGTGCCGGCCAGATACCGGTCCGCGGGCTGCTTTGGCGTGCCGTGATCCACGGCCGGCACGGCCAGATCGACGGCAGCCGCCAGGTTGCCGTAATGCAACCCTGTCTCGACCCCGTCGTTCAGGACGTGTCCGTCGCGGACCGTCAGGCGATCCACCGTCGACTGCAAGAGCCCGGCTGCGTGATGCAGCATCAACGACCGCGCGGCGGCGGCGGCGATGCGGACGGATTGGCCGCCAAGTGTCACGGACAGGCTGCCGACCGTCGGCCCTTCGGCGGGTGACAGCGCGGTATGGCCCTGCGTCAGGCGGATCGATGCAATCGCAACGTCCAGCTCGTCCGCCGCGATCTGGGCCAGTGCTGTGGAAATTCCCTGCCCCAACTCGACTCGTCCCGACAGCAGATGAACCCCACCGTCGTCGCCGAAGGTCAGCCATTGATCGACATTCGGAAAATCCAGCAAAGGCCCCGGCACGGTCATGCCGTGACCGACGCGATGGCGGCCATGATGCGCGTCTGCGCACCGCAGCGGCACAGGTTGGCATCCAGCGCGTGACGGATCTGGTCCGCCGTCTGGCCCTGATCGATCAACGCCGCCGCGCGCGTCAGAATGCCCGGTAGGCAGTAGCCACATTGTCCGGCCTGATGGCTAATCAGGGCGTCCACCAGCGGATGCCGCGCGGCCAAGACCCCTTCGACAGTGCCGACCTGACGGCCCGCCACCGCCGACAGCGGCAGGTCGCAGGAGGTGACAGGCACGCCGTCCAGCGTGACGGTGCAGGCCCCGCAATCGCCGCTGCCGCAACCCAGCCGGGTTCCCTTGTGATCCAGCGCGCCCCGCAACGCATGGATCAGCGGCATCCCGGGCATGGCTGTCACGGTCACTGGCGCGCCGTTCAGATCGAAGGTCACATCCTGCTTCATTGAAACATGCCCAGCCACGTCCACCAGACATAGGTCACGGGCAGGCCCACCACCGCCACGACCAGTGCCAGCACGGCGCAGACCCGCAGCAGCGCCGCCATCGGGATCGACGCCAATGCCATCGCCACGATCAGCGGCGGGGCCTGATACGGCAGGATCGGCGTCGAAATCCCGATGACCTGCGCCATTGCCACGGTTTCCACGGACCAGCCCGTCTCGGTCGCGAAGGCGGCAGCCAAGGGCACCAGAACGGCGGGGGCGGCAGGGGCCGTCGTCAGGTGCGACAGCAGGACCGACAGTCCCGTCACCGCATAGAGATCACGCAGCCCGCCGCCAGAGCCGAGACCCAGCAAGGGGGTCAGTGTCCGGGCCACGGCTGTCCCCAGTCCGGTGGATTGGGCCACGGCGCTGATCGCAAAGACGGCGGCCAGAAACAGGGCGGGCGACAGGTCGATCTTGGTCTTCATCGCGGCGGCGTCGAGCATGCCAAAGGCCGGCACCAGCAGAATCGCCGCAAGGCCCAGTGCCACCCACGCGGGCGAGATGCCGTGCCACGTGTCCGTCACCCAGAAACCGATCGCGATACCGAGCAGGATCAGGAGACGCCACTGCACGGCGTCAAAGGGCTTCGGCACCTCGATCCGGGATGCGCTGTCGGCGCGGCTGCCCGCATCAGGGGAATCGCGTTTGGGTATGTCTCGTCACGTAGAGGTCGAAAATCATCGAAAACTGACCACGAACGCAGCGAGAGAGCCCAAAAGTTCACGCTCCGTTCGCCCTCTTCGCGCTCAAATTTCCAAACGCGATAGCCCTGCTGCCCGCATAGGGCAGCATCAGCGCCAGAAGGGCCGCCAGCCGCACGAGATTGAGCGGGGCCTGTTCCACGAAATACTGCGCGTAGGAGGGCCTTATCCCGTAAAGCGTCTCGGTCGCGCCGAACTGGATGATCGTCGGCAGGTTGGCGGTCAGAAAGGCATAGGTCGGCAGCAGGGTGGCCGTCGCCGCCGTCACGGTCAGGCCGACATGGCCGCGTGACCGGATGGCATAGCCCATCGTCTGCGCCAGCGACAAGGCGATGGGCATCAGCACGATCATGCGCGGCAGGGTCGACGGCACCAGCAGGCCCAGACCCAGCCCGCAGAACGCCAGCAACAGCGCCGCGCGGGGATAGGAATCGCCGGTGTGCTGAAAGATGCGGACGGCCAGTTGCATCCCCAGCCCGGTGGCGGTGATTGCGGTGCCGATGATCAGGCCCGCGAACAACAGCCAGAAACCGCTGCTGGCAAACCCGGAAAAGATCACCTCGTTCGGGGCGGCGGCAATGGCGATGAATGCGAGGAACGTGCCCAGCGCCGTCACCGCCTCTGGCAGCAGGCGGGTGGCAAACAAGGCGACGGACAGCGCCGAGATCGCGCCGACGCGCACCAGCACATCGTCCGGCCCGGTCGTCAGCATCACCCCGGCCAGCAGGGCCGCGGCCGTCCAGACGATGACCCGCGCCGTGGTCAGTTGCGGTATCACGATGCGGGTCCAGTCGGTCATGGGATCAGGACAGTGGACCCTGTCGTCGTGCCGCTTTCAAGCGCCTTGTGCGATGCGACGATGTCGGACAGGCGCAGGCGCTGGTTGATGTTCACCCGCAGCACGCCTTCGGCAATCAGCCGAAAGGTTTCGGATGCGGCTTGTTCCAGATCGGCGCGGACGGCGACGTAGTTGGCCAGCGTGGGGCGTGTGAAGTACAGCGACCCCTTGACCTGCAACAGATGCGGCGACACGTCGGGGGCCGGACCGGTCGTCGCCCCGAACGACACGAAATAGCCGTAGGGTGCCAGACTGTCGATCGAGGCATCGAAGCTGGCCGCGCCGACGCTGTCATAGACCACGGGCACGCCCTTGCCGTCCGTCAGATCGCGGACCCTCGCCGCGACGTCCTCCGTGGTGCGGTCGATCGCTTCGTCATAGCCCAGCTTCAGGATCGCGGCGCAGTTGTCGGCACCCGCCGTCACGCCGATCATCCGCGCGCCCAGATGCTTGCCCCATTGCCCCGCCAATTGCCCGACCCCGCCGGACGCGGCCCAGAACAGGACAGATTGGCCGGGCTGGACCTTGTAGCACCGGTTCAGCAGGTATTCGACGGTGATCCCCTTCATCAGCACGGCGGCGGCCACCTCGTCCGAGATGCCGTCCGGGATCGCGATGCAGCGGGCGGCGGGCGCATTGCGGTGGCTGGCGTAGGCCCCCAGCACGCCGCCATAGACGACGCGGTCACCCACCTTGAAGGATGTCACACCTTCGCCGAGCGCTGTGACCTCTCCTGCGGCCTCCAGCCCCAGTGGACTGGGCAGCGGCAGGGCATAGGCACCGGAGCGTTGGTAGACGTCCATGTAGTTCAGGCCGATCGCGGTCTGCCTGATCTGCACCTCTCCCGCCTGTGGCGGTGTCAGATCGAAACGTTCGATCTGCATCACCTCTGGCCCGCCCTGGGTCTTCATCATGACGCGTGTCGCTATCATCGCCTGCACTCCTATTTGGTGAACTCGCCGGCTTCGAGCATGATGGTCTGCACCTCTCCCGCGCCGTTCTCGCGGCGATGGCGGGCGGCCTCGTCGTATTCGGGCGACTGGAAACAGGCGACGCCGGCCTCGAACGTCGGAAATTCGATGACCACGAAGCGCTGGAAATAGTCCGGGCCTTCCATGATCTGGAACTTGCCGCCCCGCGCCAACACCTTGCCGCCATGGCGGGCGATGATGCCGGGCACCTGATCGGTATAGCGCTTGTAGGCGACGGGGTCGTTGATCCGTGAACGGGCAAGCCAGTAGGCTGGCATGATGGTTCCTCCTGTGATGACAGGCGCTACATGAGCGCGTTGGGCAGAACGTTTGTAATGAATGGAAAGGCCATCATCGCGGCCGCAAGAGCCAGCATGATCAGCCAGTAGGGAATGGCCGACCAGAAGATGTGCTGGACGCCGACGCTGTCGTCGCGGATCGCAGCCTTGACGGTGTAGACCAGCAGGCCGAAGGGCGGCGTCAGCAATCCAGCCTCGATCGCGATGATGCCGACGATGGCAAAGGTGAGCTGGTCGAACCCGAAGGCCATTGCGACTGGTTCCACGATCGGCACGGTCAGCAGCATGATCGAGATGCTATCGATGATCATGCCAAGGATGAACCAGATCAGGATGATGATCGCGAACACGGTCCAGGCCCCGAACCCGGAGTCCACGAAGAACGACCGGATTTCCGTTGTCACGCCCGACATCGCGAGCGTGCGGGAATAGAGCGCCGCACACAGCAGCAGGATCAGGATCGGGGCCGACGTCTTGCCCACGGCATAGATGGCGTCGATGAAACCGCGGCCCGTCATGCCTTTGACGAACGCCAGCAGCAAGGCAAGCGCCGCACCCGCGCCCGCCCCTTCGGTCGGGGTGAAGATGCCGAACCAGATGCCACCCAGCACCGAGCAGATGATGCCCAGCACACCGACGACGGACACGACGAACTGCGCCGGCTTCAGCTCGTGGGCCGTGCTGTCGAAGGCCCCCTCTTCCAGCACCACGGGCGCGTCCTGCATCTGCTGGCCGACCAGATCGGGGCGCACGCGGGCGGCAATCAGGATGTAGATGATGAACAGCGTCGCCAGCAACATGCCCGGCAGCACGCCCGCCAGGAAGAGCCGCCCGATGGATTGCTCCGTCAGGATGCCCCAGACGATCATCAGCACCGACGGCGGGATCAGCATGCCCAGCACGCTGGACCCCGCGATGGTGCCAAGCGCAAAGCCCTTGTTGTAGCCGTGCGCCTTCATCTCGGGATAACCGATGCGCGCAAAGGCGGCGGCGGACGCGATGGAGACGCCGGTCACGAAGGAAAACACCGTGTTGCCCAGCACCGTGGCAATGCCCAGACGGGCCGGCACGGTCCTCAGGCTGCGGTTGATCGCGATGTAGATGTCGGTCACGGCCCCCGACCGCCCCATGAATTCGCCCATCAGCATGAACAGCGGGATCACGGCAAAGGTGAAGTCGCGCAACGCCTCTGCCGAGGTGGAGGCGACGGTGGCCTGCACGACATGCAACTTGCCCGTGGTCAGATAGATGCCGACGGCGCTGGTCACGGCCAGCGACACGGCCACATGCACCCCCAGCATGACCAGGGACAGCAGCAGGACGATAATCACGCCTTCGGTCGAAAAATCAAACATCGCTCGGGGTTCCGTTCACAGGTCCATTCTTTCGATCCGCAGGCCAAAGGCTTCGACCAGCGTCAGAAGGACATAATTGATCCCCGCCAGCCCGGCCCCGACGACGATGGCCCAGCGCGCGGGCCAGACCGGCACCTGCAAGGCCCCCGCCCCATCGAATTCGCCGCGCACATAGGACCGCATCGCGGGTTCGACGGACGACCACAGCAGAAAGAGGAAGAATGCGGCTCCCAGCAGCAGGGCCAGAACGTGCAGCACCCGCTGCACCCCCGCGGGAAACATGATGACCAGAAAATCCGCGCGCAGCATCGAACCGCTGCGCACCGCAAAACCGACCTGCATGAAGACGATGATGACGACGGAATTGGCCACGATTTCCTTGGTGCCGGAAAACGGAATGTTGGCGGCCCGCAGGACGATGTCGGTCAGCGCGACAAGGCACAGCCCGAACGCCCAGAGCGCCCCGACGATCATCAGGAATTTGGTCAGGCGATCGGTCATACGGACAAGAAACATGCCGTTTTTCCCTGCTATGGGTGGGAATGGCGGACGCAGCGGCGTGTGCCCCCGCGCCCGTGGCCGCGTGCTATTCCAGCGCGTACCGGACCGGCCAGCTATACCCGTGCACTTCTGCCCGATCGAGCACGAGGTTCATCACCTGCTTGGCCGGCAAACCCTGACCCTCCAGTTCTGCAGCCGTCCTGATCACCCAGGGCTGCAGCGATTCCGCCCATTCCTGTTGGACGGCGGGATCGATTTCGGTGACAGTGATCAGATCGCGCAGCGTCTCGATCTGCTTGCCGTACTGTTCCTTGTTGGCAGAGCCGGTCAGCGTCTCGAACTCGGCGGACACTTCCAGAAGGATCTCCTGCACGTCGGCGGGCAATGCGTCGTAGGTGTCCTTGTTGATCGTCATGCCGTGCCACGTCATCGACCCGAACCCGATCAGCGTATAGAACGGTGCCGGTTCATACAGCTTGAGGTTCACCCAGGCCGATGGGAACATGATCCAGCCGTTGTAGACGCCAGTGGTCAATTCCGTATAGGACGTGGCCAGCGACGACGACACCGGCACGATCCCGGCGTTTTCCAGCCAGTTCAGGTTGATGCCGGCCCCGGCGATCTTCTGCCCCGGCGATCTTCTGCCCCGCCAGATCGGCCAGATCGGTCCACGCAAAGTTGGTCCCCAGATTATAGCCGCCGTCCGATATCCGGGCGAGCAGGATCTGGTTGAACTCTTCGGGGAAGACGTCCGTCAGATAGGGCACTTCGGCGTAGACGTCCTGGGCGACCTGAAGACTGGTCTCCGGGTCCATCGTCCCGAAGGGCAGCATGACCTGAAAGGCATGCAGCGGCAGGTTCGACGGCTCGAAACAGAAACAGAAACCACCGATGTCCAGAATGCCGTCCTGCACCCCCTCCAGCGTTTCGGACGTCGTGACGATGGACCCGGAATAGCCTTCGACGAAGGTCAAGGTGTGATCCGTGCGCTCTTCGACCCGCTTGGTCATCTCGGACTGGAAGAAATCGATCATCAGACCCGCATACACCACGCCCGGCGGATGGCCGGACCCGATGCGCAAGGTGATATCCTCTGCCGCGGCGTTCGTGGCAAAGGCAGTCCCCGCCAGTAGTCCGTATGCAAGTGTTCTCATTCCATCCTCCCAGATTTCAAGATGTGCAGCGTTGTCGTCACGTCTCGCCCGGTCGCGCCCTCCCGCGCGTTCAAGCGGTCAGGTCGCGCCGGGGATCACCAGCTTGACCGTGTCGGGGATCGCCAGCGGCGGATTGGTTCCGTCAAGGAACTCGACTGTGGCGAACGACAAGGGTGTGTCGCCGATGTTTTCCACGCTGTGCAGCATGTAATCGCCCGGCCCATAGTGGAAATGCCTGGTTTCGCCGACATAATGCGTGGTGTCGCGCACCGCCCCGGATGAGAAATATCCGCGTGCCACGCCGGCCGTCAGCGCGGACCAGAAATAGGGGTTCACATGCCGATGAAAGCCGCAGCGCGACCCGACCGGGATGTGCAGATGCCAGACCCGCACACGGTCGGTTTCGGACACCAGCACCGATCCGACGCAGCCGTTGTCGTGACTGGCCAGCATTTCCTCATGGATCCCTGCCGGCCAATGGGCGAATGCTGCCGGATCGGGGTTCGTCTCGATATGGTGGGGGCCGTGTTGCTCATGGTCCTTCATCATCGTCACTCCTGTCCGAAATGGGTATCGAGGTCGGCACGCAGGGCCGTTTTCTGGTCCGGTGTCAGCGGCACCAGCGGCGGGGCCATGCGCGCCCAGCTGTCATCACCGCTCCGCCAGGCCTCGGCCTGTTTCATCGCGGCCATCAGGGGATATTTGCCCGCCATCGCGCGGATCGCCCCGACCCGCGCCATCGCAGCGTCGCGGTCCGGTCCGGCCGCAGCCTGCCTCGCGATCTGCACCACGGGGGCCGAGATGTTGGTCGATCCCGAAATCACCCCGGCGCTGCCAAGGTCAAGGCCGTCCCACAGCATCGCCTCGGACGAGGGATAGACGTCGAAATCGCTGCTTACCCCGCCGGTCGCCTTCAGAAACGCGGCGGACTGGGCAAAATCGCCACTGGAATCCTTCAAGCCGGCCACGATCGGGCCGTAGGCGTCGATCAGCCGCCGGACCAGCGACACCGTCAGCGGCACGGCGGACATCTGGGGAAAGTGATAGAGATAGACCCGCAGGTCGTCGCGGCCGATCCCGTCGATGAGGTGGGCGTAGTAGGCAAAAAGCCCGTCGTCGCTGGGCGATTTGTAGTAATAGGGCGGCAGCACCAGCACGTTGGTGAACCCTGCGTCGCAACTGGCCCGCGTCAGGGCCAGACTGTCGCCGGCCGCCGGGGCGCCGGTGCCAAAGATCACCCGGTCGGGCGCGATCCCCGCATCGGCAAAGGCACCGGGCAGCGCCAACCGGTCCGCCATCGCGACCGAGGTGCCCTCGCCCGTCGTGCCGGTGGGTGCCACGGCATCGCAGCCACCCTCGCCCAGCAGATGCCGGCAATAGGCCACAAGCTTTGGCACCGCGACCCGCCCGTCCGCATCGAACGGCGTGACCGCCGCCGCGTGGATACCGCGCCGCGCCTTCATCGTTTCGCCCCGCTGGCTGTCCCGTGGCCCCGCATCGACACCACGACCTTAATCGCGTCGTCTACCCGTTCGCGGGCGTATCGCAGCGCCTCTGGCAGATGATCCAGCGGAAAGGTGTGGGTGTGGATGACCGACGCGTCAAAGCGTCCCTCGGCCATGAAGGCCATCGCGCGGTGCGTCGCCGACCGGCCCTCGCCACGGATTCCGTAAAGATAGATGTTGTTCACCGCCAGATATCCCAGATCGAAGGTCACGGGTTTTTTCGGAAAGGCCGCCAGACAGACGCGCCCGCCCCGGTTCGTCATATGCACCGCGTCGTTCACTGTCGCCTCGTTTCCGGCGCAATCGACGACGTAATCGGCTCCCTTGCCCGTCAGCGCCTTGACCTGCGCCACGACGTCGTCGCCGCGCCCGTCGATGATGTGATCCGCGCCCAGTTGGCGGCCGATCTCGTTGCGGTTCTCGCGCGTGCCGACCAGAATGACGGGACTGGCTCCCAGCGCCTTGGCCACGGCGACGGCCAGCAGGCCGATCGGCCCCGGCCCGATCACCACGACGCTTTCGCCCGCGACCAGCCCGCCCAGTTCCGTCAGGCCGTACATCGACGTGCCTGCGGTGACGACCAGCGTCGCCACCTCGTCAGGCATGGCGTCGGGCACCTTGATCATGGTGTTGACGTGATTGACCGCATATTCGGCAAAGCCGCCATTGGTGGTAAAGCCGTTCGCGCGGTGCCCCTTGTTGCGGTCGCCGTAATTCAGTCCGTAGTTGTGGCAGGACGTATACATCCCCATCCGGCATCGCTTGCATTGTCCGCAGCCTGCATGGATTTCCACGGTGACGCGGTCGCCGATGGCGAATTCGTCCACGCCGGGGCCAAGCGCCGCGACCGTTCCCATGTATTCGTGACCGGGCGTCCAGTTCTTGTTGAACGGCGCGCCGCCTTCGACCATCGCAGGGGTACCGTAGGAGATGACCTCCAGATCGGTCGCGCAGATCGCGACGGCGTCGACGCGCACCAGCACCTCGGCCTTGCCCGGCACAGGCAGCGGCTTATCCACAAGCATCAATTGGTCCGGGTCCCCCAGTACCCAGGCGCGCATCGACGCAGGCAACGTCATCGACGCGCCATTTGCCGGTGTCGCGGATGTGCGTGCATCGTCCATCTGCCATTCCTCCCTGCTGCATGACCCTTACAAGATTGGTTGACCAATTTTACGAATCGTGAAACCAAAGTCATGAAGCTCTTCCCCGGAACAGAATGACTGATATCGGACGCGAGTAAGCATGATTAATTTGAATACTGCCCATATGAAATGACGATAGGACAGATCGACGACGACACGATTGGTCAACCAAACAGGCTCGACGGATTGCGCCAATGGGTCAACCACCACGACATCGGCACCCGGATGCCGCCGGAACGCAAGCTGGCAGAGACGCTGTCGATCTCCCGCCCTGCGCTGCGCAAGGCGCTTGCCGTGCTGGAGGCCGAGGGCCGCATCCTGCGACAGGTCGGACGCGGCACCTTCATCACCAGACCGCCCGCCACGACCTATGCCGGGCTGGCGGCCCTGACTGCCCGCACCAGCCCCTATGACGCGATGATGGCGCGCCTTGTGCTGGAACCTGAATTGGCCAATCTGGCTGCCCTGCATGCCACATCGCTCGATATCCGCCGCCTGCGGACGCTGGCCGACGATCTCCGGCAGGTTGGGACATGGGACGATTACGAACGTCTGGACCACGCGCTGCACGACCTGATCGCACAAAGCGCCGGCAATGGCCTGCTGCACGAATTGCACATGATCATGAATGCCGTGCGGCAGGTGGTCGTGTGGCGGCAGCTGTCGTCCGGTGTGGCGGGACCGGCACCGGACTATCACTCCTTCGACGAACACGACGCCATCGTGACGGCCATCGCCGCGCGCGACGGCACTGGCGCGAAACACGCGATGCAGGCCCACCTGCGCACCACCCTGCAAGCCATGACCACCGGACATTGAAACCAGAGGGACGACGCGATGATTGATCTTTATACCTGGACGACACCGAATGGACGCAAGGTGTCCATCCTGCTGGAGGAACTGGGCGTGCCCTACACGGTCCACGCCATCGACATTTCCAAGGACGAACAATTCGCGCCCGCGTTTCTGGCGATCGCGCCGAACAACCGCATTCCCGCCATCGTGGATCAGGACACCGGCATCCGCATGATGGAGACCGGGGCGATCATGCTCTACCTCGCGGGCAAGTATCAGAAATTCCAGTGCGAAGGCCCGGAATACTGGCGCATGGTCGAATGGCTGATGTGGCAGATGGGCGGGCTTGGCCCGATGCTGGGGCAGGTCCATCACTTCGTCAAATACAACAAGGGCAAGTCAGAATACGGCGAACAGCGCTATGCGACCGAGGGCCGGAGGCTCTACGGCGTCCTGAACGCGCGTCTGGCGGGGCGTGACTACATCGCCGGCGACGGGCGCGGGCAATACACGATAGCCGACATGGCCTGCTGGCCGTGGATATCCCGCTTCGAATGGCAAGAGATCGACCTGAACGATTTTCCCAACGTGCGCGACTGGTATCTGCGGATTGCCGAACGCCAGGCTGTGCAGAAAGGTTACTCCGTCCCCCATTTCACCACAGAGGTGCCGATGCCATGACCACGACACCGAAAGGCCCCTACCGCCCGACGATCCACCGCTTTGCCCTTGGCGCGGCCGAGATCACGACCATCCTTGACGGCGCGCACCGGCGCGAACCGATCAACCCGCCGTTCGCGCTGGACCGCAGTGCGGATCAGATCGCTGCGGTGGCGCAGGCCAACAACCTGCCGGCGCACGGGTTTGAAAACACCTACACCCCCACGGTCGTCAGCATCGGCGGGCAACTGGTCCTGTTCGACACGGGATTCGGTGAAGGCGGCCGCGACAGCCATGCCGGCAATCTGCGCCGCCGGCTGACGCAGGCCGGCTATGCGCCGCAGGACATCGACATCGTGGCCTTCACCCACATGCATCCCGATCACATCGGCGGCGTGATGGAGGATGGTGCCCCGGCCTTTCCCAACGCCCGTTATGTCATGGGACGGCGCGAGTTCGACGCCTGGTCCGACGGTTCGCAGATTCCGCCGCAACGCGCCCAGAATAGAGAGATGTTTCTGAGGCTGATCCCGCCACTGGCCTCCCGCATGACGTTGCTGGAGGACGGCGATGAGGTGGTTCCCGGCCTGAGGGCTATCGCGGCCTTTGGTCATTCGCTGGGCCACATGATGTACCGGGTCGACGACGGTGCGGCTTCCCTGCTGATCTGGGGCGACGTCACCAATCACTATGTCTTTTCGTTGCAGTATCCGGACAGTCAAGTGGCCTTCGACGACGACCGGGACATGGCGATCGCGACGCGCAAACGTGTGCTCGACATGGTGGCCACCGACCGCGTGCTGGTCAGCGGTCATCACATGCCGTTTCCGGCGATCGGCTATGTCGAACGACACGGCGACAGCTATCGCTGGGTGCCGGCCACCTATCAATTGCGGATGTGATCCGCGGGGTCAATTGCGGATGTGACCCTCAAGTGGTGCCGGGGCGGCGACCAGCCGCCCCGCGATCCGCCGCGCGAGTGGTGCCACGATCAGGACCGACGGATAGGCAATGACCCAGCTCGACAGCCACGCCTCGACCCAGATGGAAGGCAGGGCCGCGGTGAAGCCTATGGCCGACGTCGTCGCCACGCCAGAGATGATGGCGGACATGATCATCGACAGAAAGAACCCGAACACCAGCGGCGCATAGCGGTTCGGGATCATCCCTGCACCCGCAGTTCATCGTAGGACACCGCGACCCATGCGCGGTAATGCGGCCGCCCGGCGATCCGGGCGTGCCATGCCGCCACATGCGGTGTGTCTGCCAGACTGTCGGGATAAAGGTCCAGCAGGCGGTGAAACAGGCAGCCCACAGCAATGTCGGCGATGGTAAAGGCGTCGCCCGCCAGATGCGCCCGACCGTCGGACAGGCCGGTGTCCAGCATGGCCAGTGCGGACGCGATCGCCGCCAGGCTGTCCGCCTCGACCCCGGCCGACCGGTCCTGGGGCAGCAGACGGACCCGCTGCCAGAACACGGCGATGAACGGTGGCTGCAAGGCGGTCGATCCGAATTCCATCCAGCTGTCCACGGCACCCGGCGGATCGCCCAGTCGGCCGGTCCGCCGCGCCAGATGGCGCAGGATCGCGTGGCTCTCCCAGATCGCGACATCGCCATCCTGCAGCACCGGCACCTTGCGCACCGGTGTCAGCGCGGCAAAGGCGGGGTCGTCCAACCCGCCATATTTGCCGCCGACGGTGCGGTGCGCGTAGGTCAGGTCAAGCTCTGCCAGCGCCCACAGCACCTTTTGCACATTGACCGAACTGGCCCGCCCCCAGAGGATCACTTGATAGCCTGCGGATTGATCGGCGACCCCGCAGCGCCCGGGATGTGCAGCGGCGGCGCGGTAAAGAAGAATTCATAGACGCCGTCCTCGGTGCAATCCTCGGCCAGTTCCTTGACGTAGAATATCTCTCCCATCGAGATGCCGATGGCCGGGATGACGACCCAATGCCACGGCTGGTTCGCCTCGTCGGTCTCGTTCGGGCGCACCTCGCACCCCCAGGTGTCGGCGCAGATCGCGGCGATGTCGTGCTGCTTGATCCAATGCGCGGTTTCGAACGCCAGACCGGGCGCATCGCCGCCCGCGTAGCCGGTCCAGTCGCCGGACGCGAGGCAGCGCTCCTGATGCCCGGTGCGCACGATGACGAAGTCACCCTTGCGGATTGCGACACCCTGCGCCGCGGCACAGCCGTCCAGATCGGCGTTGGTGATGGGATATCCGTCATCCAGGCTGTCGACGCCTTTCCAGCGCGCCACATCCAGAAGGACGCCGCGCCCCACCATCTTGCCGCGCACATGTTCGATGCCCAGACGTGCGGCGCCGTTCACCGTCACATCGGTCGCGGGATAGCCGTTGTACATCTTGTCATCCAGAAAGATGTGGCACAGCGCATCCCATTGGGTGCCGACCTGACAGGGCATGTTTATCGCATCGTCAGCGTAACGCAGATACGCGCGGCCGTCGCCATCCTGCGCGCCGACGACCGCGTCGGTGCCGGTTGCCAGCATCTGGTGGATCAGGTTCCAACGTCCACCGAACAGCCCGGATTGGATCTTTTCCTTCAGATCAAGGCCCAGCGCAAAGGTCTTGCCCTTGCGGATCAGCCCTGCCGCCGCGACGATATCGTCTGCCGTGACGTTGTTGAGGGTGCCGATCTGATCGTCGTCGCCCCAACGCCCCCAGTTCGAAAGCACCTTGGCGGTGTCGTAGATATCCTGACGTGTCAGACGGGCCATGGCGCGCCTCCTCCCCTAAGTGACATAGTTATTTATCGAATGACAAATTAATTCGTTGCGGCTGTCAATGGGCTTGCGACGCGACGCGCAAATGATGTTATCATTCGATAACAAACAGAGAGGACCGTTATGGCAGACCCCACCGTCAAGACCTTCGACGTGATCTTTGAAGGCACCGGCACCGCGTCCGGCAAAATGCGCAACGACATCCACGTCACCTGGCCGATGATGAAGGAAAGCTTCGATCTGGCCACCGACGAAGGCCCGTTTCACGGCGGCGACGGCACCGCCCCGCCGCCGCTGGCGCTGTTCACCGCCGCGTTGACCGGGTGCCTTATGACGCAGATCCGCGCTTTTGCGAAACGCCTGAAGATCGACATCGGCACGGTCGAGGTGAAGGCAAGGCTGCACTGGACCGGGGAACAGGTCGGCAATGACCCCTATGTGACCGCACCGGTCGGTTTTCACCTTGATATCGATCTGGATAGCAGTGCATCCACCGCCGACCAGTTGCGCCTGATTGCCTTTGCGAAAAAGGGGTGCTTCATTGAAACGACCTTGATGCAGGGCCTGAGCGTCGGTCATCGGGTCAAGATCGACACCGATTGGCATGACGCCTGAAAGGATTTCATGACGGGTTCCGACGAGACAGTGAAACGCAAACGGATGCCGTCGGGGCAACGCCGCGAGGATTTCATCACGAAAGCCATCGCCTTTTTCGCCGAGGAAGGCTTTGAAAGCTCGACCCGCGGTCTGGCGAAAAAACTGGGCGTCACCCAACCGCTGCTGTATCGCTACTTTCCGTCCAAGGAAGACCTGATCCATGAAGTCTACGACGCGGTCTACGTCAACCGCTGGCGGCCCGAATGGGAAACCATTCTCAGCGATCGCAGCCGGTCGCTGGAGGATCGCCTGAACCACTTCTACACCGTCTATACCGACGTCATCTTCAACCGCGAATGGATGCGGATCTACCTGTTTTCGGGACTGAAGGGGGCGGACATCAACCGGCGCTACATGCTGCTGGTGCGCCAGCGTATCCTTGAACCCATCCTGACGGAGGCACGGGTCGCATGGGACCTGCCGGATCGACCGGCCCTGGATTGCGAGATCGAATTCGCGTGGATCATGCACGGCGGCATCTTCTACTACGGTGTCCGTGATCTGGTGTATGAAAGCGCGCTCGAGACCCGAAAGGACCGCGTCATCGCTGACGCGGTCGCTGCATTCGTTGCGGGTCTGCGGATCAAGCTGCTGCGGGACATCCCGCCCGAAGCCTGACCCCCCGTCAGACAGTTGTGGTGCCGCGGGCCGGATAGTCGTTGTCCATCGCCATCTTGGCCTTGGGCAGCAGAATCGCGAGGTCGGGACGCGAAAACGGCATGCTGGCGATATCGATCAGATACAGCCGCCCGTCGCCGCGCACCCAGAACAGGCCCGGTTCCGCGAATTGCGACGGCTCTGCATCCTTGATCGAAGTCGACAGGTATAGGCCCCAGTTCTTCACATCAGCGACCGACAGGTTGTAGGCGACCGGCACGTCACCCAGGTTCCACTCCTCCTTGGCCTTCGCCGCACGATCTTCGCCGTCCATCGATACCATGACGATTTTGAGGCCGTAGGATTTTGCATCCTCCAGCAAGGGGACCAGTTTCGCCACATAGGCCTTGCAGACCGGGCAGTGCAGGCCGCGGTAGACCACGATCATGGTGAACGACTGGGGCGTCTGATCCGCCAGCGTCCAGGTGCCGCCGCCGACCAGTGGCAGGGACAGTGCGGGGGCCTGGGTGTCGGCATCAACTTCTGTGTCATCTTGGGTCCTTTCGGGTCAGGGATCAGTGGGGGGCGTCTGGCAACGGGCGCGTCGACCAGTTTTCGGTGATCGTCATGCCAGCGGCGCGAAACACCTTGGCGACGGGACAGAATTTCTCCAGCTCTGCCTTCAGGGCTGCCATCTGGTCCGGGGTTGCGTCGGTTTCAACATCGATATCCAGCACGATGTTGTCGAACGGCACATGGACCTCTTCCTGCAACAGCGTGCCAAGCCGATTGAAGCTGTAGGACATCTCGATCCGCATCTGGCCAAAGCCCAGACCCATACGCTTCGCAATCTTTTTCGAGATGACGTTCGTGCATCCGATCAGGGACGACATCATCGTTTCCGTCGGCGTCGGGCCAAGATTGCTGCCGCCGCGTTCGAGAGGTTCGTCGATGATCGCATAGACATCCCTGATGCGCACATGGCTGCGTGAATGGGTCTGGCCAACACCAGACTGACGCGCAACGATTGTCGTCTTTTGCTTGATTTGTCCCATCTGTCCACTTCCCGCTTGATCGTTATTTATTAATCGATAACTTAGCTTTCAGAGGACGTAAAGAGCCCTGCGTGGCACTTTTGGGGAAAAGGATCAGGGATGAAAGCACCGGATTTCGAGTATCAACGCCCCGCGACACTGGCGCAGGCCCTGGCCGCGCTGGCCGACGCGGACCTCGACGCAATGCCGCTGGCGGGCGGGCAAAGCCTCATGCCGATGATGAATTTCCGCGTGGCGAATCCCGGGCGGCTGGTCGATCTGGCCGATCTTGCGGACCTGCGTGGCATCACCCGCAACGGGGCGACGATCCGCATCGGCGCGATGACACGCTACGCCGAACTGGCGGCCAGCGCAGACGTGCGCGAAGCCCTGCCGCTGATCGCGATGGCCCTGCCTCACATCGCCCACGACGCGATCCGCAATCGCGGCACCATCGGCGGATCGCTGGCGTTGGCCGACCCGGCGGCCGAGATGCCGGCGATTGCCCTTGCCCTTGGTGCCACGTTCGAGGTGGCAGGTCAGGGCGGCGTTCGCCGGATCGCCGCCGACGACTTCTTTCAAGGGTACTACGACACGGCGCTGGAACAGGGCGAATTGATCGTGGCAATCCACTTGCCCGTGGCCACGCCGGACCACGCCTTCGGATTTCATGAACTGACACAGCGTCACGGCGACTACGCGCTGGCCGGTGTCGCCATCGCGCGCAAGGGGCCCGACCACCGCATCGCGTTTTTCGGCGTGGCCGACCGCCCGCTGCGGATCACGGCACTGGAAAAAGCGATCTCTGCCGGAACGCCGGTGCAGGACGCGCTGACCCATCTGGCTGACGTCGATTGGACCGGCGATCTGAAGGCCAGCAGCGCCACACGCCAACGACTGGCCGGTGTCGCCCTTGGCCGCGCGATCGGGGGGATGCGCCCATGACCCGCAGCATGACGATCGCGCTGACCGTGAACGGCGAGGCCGTCAGCGCCGCCGTGCCGGTCCGCCGGAACCTTGTGGATTTCCTGCGCCACGATCTGGGCCTGACCGGCAGCCATGTCGGATGTGAACACGGCGTCTGCGGGGCCTGCACCGTGACGGTGGACGGCCAGACCGTGCGCGGGTGCTTGATGCTGGCGGTGCAGGCCAACGGGTCCACTGTCACCACCGTCGAAGGACTGTCCGATCAGGCCCTGGCCCGGACGCTGCAAGCTGCGTTCACCCGCCGCAACGCCCTGCAATGCGGGTTCTGCACGCCGGGCATGCTGGCTTCCGCGCTCAGCTATATCGCGTCCGGCGGGGCGGCGGACCGCAGGGCGATCCGCGAACATCTGTCGGGCAATTACTGCCGCTGCACAGGCTATCAGTCGATCGTCGATGCGATCTGCGACACCATCGAGGAGTCACGCGCATGACCGGGCCGGCAACCATCTTTGACAAACCGAACCGCTATATTGGTCAGCCGGAACCTCGCGCGGATGCCGCGCGCCTGTTGCAGGGGCGCGGGCGATTCGTCGATGACGTCAGCCTGCCGCGCATGGTGCATGCGGCTTTCGTGCGCTCGCCTCACGCGCACGCCACGATCGCATCCATCGACATGCAGGCCGCGCGCGCCGCGCCCGGTGTCATCGCGGTCTATACCGGGGCCGATCTGGCAGAGCATGTGACGCCTTACGTCGGCACCCTGACCCATCTGGCGGGCCTGCGGTCGGCCCCGCAGCATCCGCTGGCTATCGACATCGTGCGTTGGCAGGGCGAACCTGTGGTCATGGTCGTGGCCGCGTCCCGCGCGCAGGCCGAAGATGCCTGCGAACTGGTCGACGTGGACTTCGACCCCCTGCCCGCAGTCCTGGACACGGAAGCCGCCCTGAGCCCCGATGCGCCCCTGATCCACTCCGCGTTCGGATCGAACCTTGCGTGGGAACGACAGGTGACACACGGCGACATCGATACAGCCTTTGCCAGACCCGACGTGCAGATCGTCAGCCGGGAATTCCGCTTTGGCCGCCATACGGGCGTCACGCTGGAGACGCGCGGCACCGTCTGCGACTACGATCCGTCAGAGAGGAAGTTAACGGTCCACTACTCCGGTCAGGCCCCGCACATGATGCAGGTGATATTTGCCCGCCACATGAACCTGCCAGAGGAAAACGTCCGCGTCATCTCCAACGACGTCGGCGGATCGTTCGGCATCAAGATCCACACCTACGGCGACGAGATCGCGACGGCCGTGGCCGCCCGACTGCTGCGGCGCCCGGTGAAGTTCATCGCCGACCGGCTGGAAAGCTTCGTGTCCGACATCCACGCCCGAGACCACGTCGTGCGCGCCCGCATGGGCATCACGCAGGCCGGCACCATCGTCGGCATCGACATGGACGACATGACCGGCATCGGGCCGTTTTCGATGTATCCGCGCACGTCCGCCATCGAATGCAATCAGGTCCTGAACCTGACCGGCGCACCCTATGTGCTGGAAAACTACCGCGCCCGTGGGCGGGTCGTGTTCCAGAACAAGGTGCTGATGTGTCAGTATCGCGCCGTCGGCCATCCCATCGCGATGGCCGTCGCCGACGGCCTGCTGGAGGATGCGGCCCGTCTGATCGGCATGGACCCGGTCACGCTGCGCGCGCGCAACCTGATGGCGGACGACAGCTATCCGCGCACGACGGCAACGGGGATGAAGCTCGATGACCTCAGCCACCAGTCGGCGTTGCGCAAGCTGACCGAGATCATGGATTACGATGCCCTGCGCGCCGACCAGGCCGAGGCGCGGACGCGCGGCGTTTATCGCGGCATCGGTTTCGTCTCGCTGGTCGAGGTCACGAACCCCTCGCCCATGTTCTATGGCATCGGCGGCGCGCCGATTGCCAGTCAGGACGGTGCGACCGTGCGTCTGGACGCGGGCGGCAGCCTGCACGTCTCCAGTTCGATCACCGAACAGGGTCAGGGGACCAATGCGATCCTGGCGCAGATCGCAGCGGGCGTCTTTGGCGTCGATCTGGACCGGGTCAAGGTCACGACCGGCGATACCGCGACCACGCCCTACGGCGGCGGCACCTGGGCGTCGCGCGGTGCCGGAATCGGCGGCGAGGCGATGTTGCAGGCCGCACAGGCGCTGAAGGAACAGGTGCTGGATGTGGCGGCGGTCATGTTGCAGACGACGCGCGACGCGCTTGATATCCGGGGCGGTGCAATCACCGATCCCGACGGGACGGCCCGCATGTCATTGGCCGATCTGGCGCGTACGGTCTATTACCGGGGCAACGAATTGCCGTCGGATCTGCAGCCCGAACTGATCGCCACGCGTCATTACCGGGTGACCGATTTCCCCTTTGTCTTTACCAACGGCGCGATGGCCGCACAGGTCGAGGTCGATATCGAAACCGGCTTCGTCAAGGTGCTGCACGTCTGGGCGGTCGAGGATTGTGGCCGCGTGATCAACCCGCTGCTCGTCGACGAACAGATCAGGGGCGGCGTCGTGCAAGGGATCGGCGGCGCGCTGTATGAGGAATGCCACTACTCCGACGACGGGCAGATGGTGAACGCGACGATGGCCGACTACATGGTGCCGATGGCCGCCGAGATGCCGGACATCACCGTCGCCCACATCGAAACGCCGACGAAGACCAGCGTTCTGGGGGCCAAGGGCGCGGGCGAGGCCGGGACCGGCGGCGCACCGGCGGCGATCCTGAACGCGGTCAACGATGCGTTGTCTCCGCTGGGGGCCAGCCTGTGGCAGATGCCGATGACGCCCGAACGGGTGCTGAACGCGATTGATGCCGCCGCAGAGGCCTGATGTGACCGGCAAAGCCCGGCGCGCCGATGGCTGACACATCGCTGCTGTTCTTTGCCGTGGCGGGCTTTGCCGTGTTCTTCGTCGCGTTGGCCAAGGCCGGGTTCGGCGGCATGATCGGATCGCTGGGCATGCCTCTTGTCGCATCGGTGTCCGACATCCAGACCGCGATCACGATCCTGCTGCCGACCTATGTCGTCATGGACCTGATCGTCGCCGTGATCTACCGCAAGTCCGTGCCGTTCGCGCTTTTGTGGCGCATGGCGCTAGCCGGGATCGCGGGCGTGCTGTTGGCGGCATACATGTTCCAAAGCGTCAATCCGGACCTCGTGGCCATCCTGCTGGGAATCATATCGCTGCTGCTGGGTCTGCGCTTCTTTCGTGATCGCGTTGCCGGAGGCGGCCCGGTCCTTCCTGCCACGCCGGATCATCGCTGGCGCTGGCGGCGCGGCGTGATCCTGAACGGCGCGTCGGGCTTCACCAGCTTCTTTCTGATGGGAGAGGCGCCCGTGCAGGCCTTCGTGCTGCCGCTGCGGCTGGCACCGCAGGTTTATGTGGCGCTGCTGGTCTGGTTCTTCTTCATCGTCAACTGGATCAAGATTCCAATCGTGTTGTCGATGGGACTGGTGACGATCGATTCATTGTGGATCTCGGCACTGTTGCTGCCGATCATGCCGGTCGGAATCCTTGTCGGAAAGTTCATCGCGACCCGCATCCGCCGCGAACCCTTCTATGTCATCGTGCATGTCCTGCTGATCGCGCTGGGTTGCTATCTGATCGCCAGCGGCGCGTGGCACCTGCAGGATGCGGTCGCGTCAGAAATTGACCCGGTCGCCGCCCTTCAGTGACAACATCTCGCGCGCTTCCTCGGGTGTGGCGACGGAAAGGCCCAGTCCTTCGATGATCGCCTTGGCGCGCAGGACTTGAGCGGCATTCGATTCCGCCAGCTGTCCGCGCGCGATCCAGATGCTGTCCTCCAGCCCGACACGAATGTTGGCCCCCATCGCGACCGCCTGTGTGGCGATGCGGAACTGGTTCGCGCCCGCGCCCAGCACGGACCAGCGAAAATCCTTGCCGAACAAACGGTCCGCCGTCCGTTTCATGTGCATGACGTCCTCTGGATGGGTGCCGATCCCGCCCAGCAGGCCAAAGACCGATTGCACGAAGAACGGCGGCTTGACCAACCCGCGGTCCGCGAAATGCGCCAGATTATAAAGATGCGAAATGTCGTAGCATTCGAACTCGAACCGCGTGTCGTTGCCGTAGCAGGTTTCCAGGACGTATTCGATGTCCTGAAACGAATTGCGGAACACCAGATCGCGTGATCCTTCCAGATGCGCGCGTTCCCAGTCGTACTTGAAATCCTTGTATTTCGACAACAGGGGAAAGAAGCCGAAGTTCATCGACCCCATGTTCAGCGACGCGACCTCTGGCTGCCAGTGCGCCGCCGGCTTGGCCCGTTCGGCCACCGTCATGTAGGGCGATCCGCCGGTCGTGATGTTGATGACGGCATCCGTTGCCTGCTTGATCCGGGGCAGGAACCCGGCAAAGGCTTCAACCGTCTGGTCCGGCTGGCCCGTCTCGGGGTTGCGCGCGTGCAGGTGAAGGATCGCGGCCCCCGCCTCTGCTGCGGCGATGGCGCTGGCGGCGATCTCGTCCGGGGTGATCGGCAGGTAGGGTGTCATCGAAGGCGTGTGGATCGCGCCCGTCACGGCACAGCTGATGATGACCTTGTCCGATTGGTTCATGGCTGCCGCCTCTCCTTGGTTTCATGGTGCCGGTCCGGCGCGGCCACGTGGGCGCGCGCCGGTCAGAGGGTCAGATCACTCAAGTGTATAGGTGATCGGCCATTCATAGCCGGTGTCCGTCACCGCCTTGATATAGGCCTGCATGACTTCGGTGCCCGGCGCGCCGCGGCCGTTCGCATCTGCCGCCTGCAACTGCGGGAAGCCGATCAGCGAATTCGCCCATTCCGCCCGCACCTCTGGCGCAAGCTCCGTGACCACGGCACCGGCGGCCGTCAGACCGTCCAGACCGCGTTGCTGTGCGGCGTCAAGCGAGGCGCCGGCCTGATCCTCGTAAGCGCGGCCGACCTCGCGGATGATGGTCTGCACGTCCTCTGGCAGGCTGGCCAGCGTGCGCACGTTGACCGTCAGCGCGTTGACCGGCATCGCACCGAACCCGACCAGTTTGTAGTTGGGCGACGGTTCATAGAACTTGAACCCCAGATATGCCGATGGGAACATCAGCCAGCCGCTGTAAACCCCTGTCTGCAAGGACAGATACCCGTCAGGCAAGGCCGATTGCACCGGAATGGCACCCGCGAATTCCAGCCACGGCAGGTTCGGACCGGCACCACCGACCTTCACGCCCTTCAGATCCGCGACGGTTTCCCAAGGTTCGGTCGTGCCAAGGTGGTAGTTATCCCAGCCATGCAGCCCCAGCAGAACCTGATCGTTCTCGGTCTCGAACTGCTCTGTCAGCCACGGCACCTCGTCATAAACGGCGCGCACGGCGGCCATTGCCTGAGTCGATTCCTGCGGGCCGAAGGGCGCGTAATACGGAAAGTTGTGCAGAAACAGCTTCGCCGGCTCGAAACACATGCAAAATGCGCCGATGTCCAGGATGCCGTTCTGCACCGCTTCCAGCGTTTCGGACACGCCAGCGATGGCACCACCGTATCCTTCGATGAAGACGACCTCGTGGTCGGTCTCCTCGGCGACGCGGCGCGTGACTTCGGGGACGAAGAACTTTTCCACATCAGTGACATAGACGGACGGGCCGCTTGGATGGCCTGCTCCGATGCGCAACGTGAACGTGTCGGCAGCAACCGGAGCCGCCAGCCCCAACAGAACAAATCCGGCCAATCCGCCGGAGAAATGTGATATCATGTCGTGTCCTCCCAGACATTTGCGGTCACGGCCGCTTTGGTCAACGCGGCTGGCCCTACCCCAGCCAATTTATCGATCGCTAACATAACACTTTCTGCATATCGGCACGCGTCGGTCAAGAAACTCGTGCTGCGAAACCCGCATAAATTATCGATCAATAAATAAATGTTGACGGGTGACCGTGATTGGTTAGCGTTCGGCCAACGGCTTCACACCGTCAGGGGAGGGACGCGATGACAGCTTCGATCAAGGGTGCGCGCCTGCTGCACATCATGTCGGCCTTCTGGATTCTGGCGCTGGCGTTTCTGGTCTTCGGTGATGTGATCGGGCGGATCGCCTTTTCGCAACCCGTGCCGGGGGCCAAGGAAATCCTGCAGAACTCTGTCGTCACCATCACCTTCCTGCAAATTCCGCTGGCGATCTATTCCGGTTCGATGTTGCGCACGACCATTCTGGTGGACGCGGTGCCCGGGTGGATGCGTCGCGTGCTGCGAACGCTGGCGTCGATTCTTGGGCTGCTGTTGTTTCTGGCGCTGATCTGGGGGACCTGGCCGTCGTTCATGGATGCCTACCGGATCGGCGAATACGAAGGCGAAGGGTCACTGCGCGTGCCGACATGGCCCGTGCGCGGTGCCATTGCCCTGATGTCAGCCGCCGCCGCGCTTGCCTATGCACAGATGATCTGGCTCGACTGGACCGGCCAGCTCACCTTCGAAAGCGAGGCACCCGGTGCGCTCGCCCGACTTGAAAACTAAGGGAGGCGCATTTGATGGGCGGCGAAATCGTACTGATCATGCTGGGCGTCCTGCTTTTGATGATCCTGCTTGGGGTCCACATCGGCGTGGGTCTGGCCCTGTGTTCGGGCGTCGGCGTCTACATCATGTTCCGCGGCAACACCGAGGCGGCACTGTCGATCATGTCGAACACGGCGTTCGAGGCGATCCGCAAGGACGTCTTCGCCGTCATCCCCCTGTTCGTGCTGATGGGCGATTTCATCTGGCGCAGCGGCGCGGCAGGCGACCTTTACCGGATCTGCGACCGTGCCCTGCGCCGGCTGCCGGGTCGTCTGGCCATCGCCACCATTGCGGGCAACACCGTCTTTGCGGCGGTGACGGGCGTGTCCATTGCATCGGCCGCCGCGTTCAGCCGGATCGCATACCCCGAGATGATGAAGCTTGGCTACAAGCAGACCTTCGCGCTGGGGGCTGTTGCCGGGTCGGCCTGTCTGGGGATGCTGATTCCGCCCTCCGTGCTGCTGATCGTCTGGGCCGTGCTGACGGAACTCAGCGTCGGCGCGCTGTTCATCGCGGGCATCCTGCCCGGCCTGATGCTGGCGTTGCTGTTTTCGGCCTATGTCATTGCCGCGGCGGTGATGAACCCCAGGATCGCACCGGCCTATGAAGAACCACTGACCCAGCCCACACCCGCGGAAAAGCGGTCGGAACTGATCGGCGGGCTCGGTATCCTGTCGTTGATCGTCATCGTGATCGGCGGCATCTGGCTGGGGTGGTTCACCCCGACCGAGGCGGCCGCATTTGGCGTGATCGCAGCACTGGTGATCGGGATCACCAAGGGGATGCGCGGTGCCGACATTCTGGAAAGCATGTATCAAGCCGGTCGCACCACTGCGCCGATCATGTTCCTGCTGATCGCCGCACAGATGTATTCGCGCCTTCTCGCCCTCGGTGGCGGAGTCAACTACATTCAGGGGATGTTCAGCGACAGCGATCTGTCGCCCACGATGGTCATCCTGCTGATGACGGCCATCTGGCTGATCCTTGGGATGCTGATCGACTCCGTGTCCATCATCCTGCTGACGGTCCCAATCTTTGCCCCGATCGCCGTGGCGATGGGATACGATCCCATCGCGTTCGCGATCTTCGGCATCCTCGTGATCGAGGCGGGACTGCTGTCGCCGCCCTTTGGTCTGCTGGTCTATACCGTGCGCGGATCGGTCCCGGACCCGACCGCGACGCTGAAGAAGATCTTCATCGGGTCTTTTCCCTATTTCGTGCTGATCCTTGTCGCCGCCTTCATCGTCCTGTTGATTCCACAACTGGCGACCTTGCTGCCCGGAGCCCTTATCTGAAAATTCGATACGGCGATGCAGTTCTTATAATTTTCGCATATGCTCCCAAGGGGCTAGTTTGGCTGGAACAGCATTGCGGAGATTGAGATGAACCTGGGTTTCTTTACCATGCCGATCCACCCCGTGGCCAAGGACTGGCGCACCAGCCTGCACGAGGACCGGGCCGCATTCCTTCTGGCGGACGAACTCGGCTACACCGAAGCCTATGTCGGCGAACACACCACGGATGCTGCCGAAAACATCACGCATTGCATCAGTTTCATCGCGTGGATTGCCGCCGCGACCAAGCAGATCAGGCTGGGCACCGGCACGGTCAACTTGCCCAACACCCACCCCGCCGCCGTTGCGGCACAGGTGGCGATGCTGGATCACATGCTGGACGGGCGGTTCATCTTCGGCATCTCGCCCGGCGGGCTGGCCACCGACGCAGAGGTTTTCGGCAGTCTGAACGCCGACCGCCCGGCCATGTTTCTGGAAGGCATCAACCACGTCCTGAAGATCTGGGAATCCGAGGCACCCTATAACATCAAGGGCCATTTCTGGGACATCACGACCGAAACGCAGATGATGCCCGAGATCGGTCAGGGCATCATGCCCAAACCCTTGCAACGCCCGCACCCGCCCATCGTCGTCACCGCCGTCGCACCGTTTTCCAAAGGCGTGACAGAGGCCGCCGCGCGCGGTTGGGACCCGATTTCCGCGAACTTCCTGCTGCGCAAGTGGGTCAAGACCCATTGGCCGAAATACGTCGAAGGCTGCGAACGGGCGGGGCGGCCCGCCGATCCCGCGAACTGGCGCGTCGCGCGGTCCGTCTTCGTCGCGGACGACATGAACACGGCGCGCGACTACGTCTATGCTGCCGACAGCCCCTACCGGTATTACTACAGCCAGCTTTTGACCAAGATGAAGAAACACGGGCGCGCCAACCTGTTCAAACACGACCAGAACATGCACGACGACGAGGTGACGTTGGAGATGGTGATGGACGAATGCATCACCTGGGGCACGCCGGACAAGGTCGCCGACGACATTCTCGCACTGCGCGACGACATCGGCGATTTCGGCACGCTGCTGGTCGCCGGCAAGGATTGGGCCGATGTCGAACTGTCTCGTCGATCGATGATCCTGCTGGCCGAAAGATGCATGCCCGCCGTGAACGCCGCGCTGCCGGCGGCGATGGTGGCCGAATGACCCAGCGGATCGACGTCGCGCGCGGGGACGTGACCCTGTCCGTCCGCGTCACCGGGCGGACCGACGGTCCGGTCGTGGTGCTGTCGAATTCGCTGGGGGCCGGTCTGGACATGTGGGACCCGCAGCGCGCGCTGCTGGAGGACCATTACCGCGTCATCGGTTACGACACGCGCGGTCATGGCCGGTCCAGCACGCCCCCGGGCGACTACCGCTTTGCCGACCTGACGGGCGACGTCCTGGCGATCATGGACCATCTCGACGTGGCGCAGGCCGACTTCATCGGCCTGTCGCTGGGGGGCATGACGGGGCTGGGTCTGGGGCTTGACCACGCGGACCTGTTTCGGCGGATCGTCTGCGCCTGCGCGCGCGCCGATGCGCCGCCCGCCTTTGCCAACGGCTGGGACGACCGGATCGCGGCGATCACGCAGGGCGGCATGGCCGCGATCTGGCCCGGGACGCTGGAACGCTGGCTGACGCCTGACGTGCAGGCCGACCGGCCTGCCGAGGTTGCGGCTCTGGCTGACGACTTTCGGGCAACCACGGTCGCCGGATACACCGGCTGTGCCCGTGCGCTGCAACGGCTCGACTATCTGCGCCGCCTGCCCGACATGGCGGTGCCGGTCCTTTATGTATCGGGCGCGCAGGACATGGGTGCACCGACGCAGACCATGCGCGACATGTGCGCCGCAACGCCGGGGGCCGTCCATGTCGACATTCCCGACTGCGCCCATATCGCGAACCTGAACCGGCGCGATGCCTTCAACGCCGCCCTGCAATCGTTTCTGGAGTTCTGATGCGCCTGACCGACCGTTTCCCCTATCAGGCGATCGTGGATCGCCCGCACCTGACCCTGCCCGACAACAAGCGACTGGCGGTCTGGGTCATCCTGAACGTCGAAGAGTGGGGCATCGAACGCGCGATGCCGCGCACCGTCCTGCCGCCGCCCATGGGGCAACCCCTGCTGCCGGACGTGCCGAACTGGTCCTGGCACGAATACGGCATGCGTAGCGGATTCTGGCGGCAACATCAGGCCCTCGTATCGCGCGACATTCCTGTGACGCTGGCCATCAATGGCAACGTCTGCAACAGCTATCCGCGGGTCGCGGGGGCCGGGCTAGATGCGGGCTGGGAATTCATGGGCCACGGCCACCTGCAAGGCCCGATGCACAAGCTGGATGACCAGCGCGGTGCCATCCACGCCGCGATGGACAGCATCGAGGCGTTTACCGGCACCCGCCCCCGGTCATGGGAAAGCCCCGGCCTGACCGAGACGGATGAGACGCTGGACCTGCTGCGCGAGGCGGGCATCGAATACGTGGCCGACTGGGTGCTGGACGATCTGCCGCAGGCGACCTCCACCCCCTTCGGCACGATCACCACCGTCCCCTACACGGTCGAGACGAACGACATCGCCGTCCATGCGTTGCAGGGGCATCGGTCCGACGAATTTCTGCGGCGCGGCACCGACCAGTTCGACCGCCTCTATGCCGAAGGGGCGACGAATGCCCGCGTCATGGCGATCTCGATCCATCCCTACATCACCGGCGTGCCGCACCGGATCAAGTATCTGGAGGCGCTGCTGGACTATATCGGCCAGCACGACGGCGTCGCCTGGATGACGGCCAGCCAAATCGGTGACTGGTACACCGGCGCGATGGCGAAAACCGGGACTTGATTTGCGGACCCCGATCTTATTTATAGATCGATAAATATGAATGGGGTTTCGCATGGCACGACACGCAATCATCTCTGGCGGATCGATCGGCGGATTGTTTGCCGCCACGGCACTGCTGCGGGCCGGCTGGACCGTCGATGTCTACGAGAGGTCCGATGTGGAACTGGCGGGGCGCGGTGCGGGGATCGTCACCCACGACACCCTGATCGACGCCCTGCGCACGGTCGGTGCCGATCTGGACGATCTGGGCGTGATGGTGCAGGACAGGGTGGCCTTCGACCGGTCCGGCTCCCGGGTCGCGGTGCTGCCCTATCCCCAGATCGTGACGTCATGGGACCGCATCCATCAAGTCCTGCGTCGTCTGGTGCCGCAAGGCCATTACCACCTGTCGCGGCACATCACTGGTTATATGCAGTCGTCCGCGGGCGTCGTCGCGACATTCGCCGACGGCACAACCGTATCGGGCGATCTGCTGGTCGGTGCCGACGGGTTCCGGTCGGCGGTGCGCGCGCAGATGCTGCCCGATGTCGTGCCCGACTATGCGGGCTATGTCGTCTGGCGCGCGCTGGCGGACGAGGCCGACCTGCCCCCGGCCCTGCACAGGGACATCTTTCCCACGTTTTCGTTCTTTGCCCCCAGTGGCACGCAGATTATCGGGTATCCCATTGCGGGGCGCGACAACGACCTGCGGCCCGGCCATCGGCGTTACAATTTCGTGTGGTATGCGCCCGCGCCTGCGGCGGACCTGCGCGACATGCTGACCGACGACGCGGGCCAGCATCACCCGGTGTCGATCCCGCCGCCGCTGGTGCGGGGAGCGGTGCTGGACGCCATGCAGGTTCAGGCGCGGCGCATCCTGCCGCAGGCCTTTGTGGATATTCTGGATCAGTCGGCACGCCCCTTCTTTACCCCGATCTACGACCACCATGCGCCGGTCATGCATGACGGTCGGGTGGCGCTGGCGGGCGATGCCGCCTGTGTTGCACGGCCGCATGTCGGCATGGGCGTGACAAAAGCGGCAGAGGATGCGCTGGCCCTGGCGGCCTGTGCCGATGGCGACCTTGCGGCCTATTCCGCGCAACGTGTCCCGGCGTCCTTGCGGGCCTATCAGCGCGGACAGCAGCTGGGGGCCGCGATCTTTGCACCCGACCCCGCGAATGCGGACGGCGCGCACAATCCGATCTTGCATGACATCATGCGGCTGACCGCCACGACCGTCGATTAGGCGGTGAAGTACGAGTCCGTCGATCCCGCGATCCGTGGCAGGATCGGACCGGTGCCGTCGAGCACATCGAACGTGTTGATGGTCATGGAAATCAGCGTGTAATACCCGCAGATGCCGACCAGATCGACGCAGGCCTGAAGCCCGAGGACGTCCAGTGTCGCGGCATAGGCGAGGTCGCCCACGCGACGGTCCCGGTGTAGATCCACTGCAAAGTCAAAGACCGCCTGCATCTTTGGATCGTCAAAGCGGACCTTCTGCGCAAGCGCGATGGCCGATATCGCGGCGGGGGCTATACCTGCGGCGCTGGCGATCGGCGCGTGATGGGCCCATTCGAACCCTGACGACCAGAACCGGGCCGTCACCAGAATGGCAAGTTCCGACAGATGCTCTGGCAGAACGGAATCGTAGCGGGCGTACTGCCCCAGGGCCTGTGCGGTTTCCGCAAGACCGGGGCTTTGCAGCCAGACCCGCAATGGTCCCACGACCGTGCCGCGCGGCCCACTGGCGATGGCATCGAAGACCCGTTGCTGCGGGGCCGTCAGTGCCGCCTCGTCCAGCACGGGAAGACGGCTCATAACGGCGCGGGCCGGTGCATGCCGCCGCGATAGAAGACCAATGCCTCGCCGTCACGATGATCGAAATCCTCGATCTGGCCGACGACGATGATGTGATCGCCGCCGTCGTGGATCGCATGGCCGTGGCACGCGAAATGCGCGATTCCGTCCCGCAGGCGCGGCGCATCGACGACCGTATCGGACAACGCGACGCCTTCGCATTTATCCTCCAGCGGCTTGGCGAACTGCCACGCCACATCCGACAACTCATGCGGCAGCACGTTCACCACGAAGGGCACGCCGACAGTGAACAGACGCGCACTGGCCTGCGCTTTTCCAAGCGAGAACAGGCACAGCGCCGGATCGAGGCTGAGCGACGCGAACGACCCGACAGTCACGCCGGTCGGTTTGCCCGCCTCGTCGAACAGGCTGACCACGGCGACACCGGTCGGCAGCACGCCAAAGGCATTGCGCAAGGCGCGCGGGTCGGTCATCGGGCGATCCAGCATTATCTCAATTCCGTCACAAGGGTCGATCATCTTGGCTTGACCTCAAGATAGAGCGCCGTCCCTATTTGACAAAATGATAGTTCTACATATTTGAAATCCGAAAATCGGATAGAAAATCTGCCCACCGCTCACGACCATCGATGGGCTAGTCGGCGCGGGTCAACGGCTTCGCTCCTCATTGACCAAGCCAGCCCGTCACTTCGATGCGACGCTCAAGCACGGCCGTATGCCGTTCATCTCTGTCGGATCAGACGAAACGCCGACGCAGCGCGCTCATTTCGCGATCAGTCCCATGTCACGCAGTTCGGCCATCGCCTCGGGTGAAAACTCGGCCTGCGGCGCGTTGCCAGAGATCACGAACATCAGCAGATGCTCTGCGTCAGGTTCATCGAAGGTCACATTCTCGAACCGGCGCTGGACGCCGGCGGGAAAGGACACGACGTCATGCGGCCCCAGATCAAAGGCTTCGACCTTGCCGTCCACCTCCCACGAACACCGCCAGAGACCCGTCATCGGGATGAAGGTTTCGTTGGTGTCGTGGTTGTGCATCATCGGGCCACACCCGGGTTTTGCCCGGCAATACCCCAGATTGAAACCTTCGGAAATCTTGATCGCGGCATGTCGCGCCGCGTTGTCGCCCACCGGCGACGTCGTGGCCTTGTCCTGCGTGTCGGGCGGTTGAAAGCCGACGACGTTGTAAAGCGTGCGGCGCGCGCTGGGGTGTTCGCTGTCGGGCAACCCGCCGTCGAAGCCTGTCAGGTCGGCAAAGCGCGCGACCCGCTGCGCCATATCCTCGCGTGTGACGCGACGTGTCTGCAGTGCCATGATAACTCCAATCGTGTTGATGCGCCGCAGGACGGCCTATTCTACAGGCAGGATGGCCCCGCGCATGGCACGAGGCAATATCGGTGATCCGATACTCGGTATCACAAATTCGACTGGAGGCGGTCAACCGCACCCAATGGGATCAATGCGCGTGGCTTTGCCTCGCCCAGGTTTCCGCGCAAGTCAGACCCTTTTCAGAGTGCGTCGTCATGTCGGGTAAGTCCGGTCGGCATGTCACGCCAT
>NZ_JBMERN010000015.1:0-70845 GCF_049310965.1 Loktanella sp. DJP18
ATCTGCTTTTCCCGCGCGAATTGCAGCAGCATGCTGGTGATCCGCTCGCAGGCAGGGGCGCTGTCCAGATGGCGGATCAACGCCTTTTCGACCTTGAAGCCCGCGACGGCCAGCCGTTCGATATGCAATAGCCCGGCATAGCCCGCGCCAAAGCCGTCGATCAGGACGCTGAACCCAGAATCGACCAGCCGCGCGATGGCCGTGACGTTGGCGTCGATCCGGCCCGCATCGCCGAACACCTCCCTCTCGGCCAGTTCGATCACGACATGCCGGGTCTGGACGCCGACGCGCCCGAATTCTGCAGGCAGCGCTGCGATATGATCGGTGTCGTCCAATAGATGATGCGATCCGTTCATGCCGACGCGGACATGGCCGAAACCGTTGTAATCAAGGCGCTTGTGCAGACTTGCCGCCGCGCGCGCGGCAGCGATGTCGACGGCCGCCAGCAGATTGAGTTCGCGCGCCAGTGGCAGAAAATCAGACGGATGAATCAGCCCTTTTGCGGGATGCTGCCAGCGGGCCAACGCCTCGAACCCGCGGACGACGCCTGTAGCAAGGTCGATGGTTGGCTGAAAGTAGAAGCTGAGGCGATCGCCTTCGATCGCGTCGCGTAGTTGCAGCGACAGCCGATCGCGGCGCTGCACCAATGTATGGAGGTTGGAATCGTAGATCGCGGCATGGCCGCGCCCCGTCCGTTTGACGTCGTAAAGCGCAAAGTCGGATTTCTGCAGCAGGCGGTCGCTGTTCTTGTCGTGGGCGTCTGCCAGGGCGGCACCGACACTGATCGAGATAGCGATTTCCTTACCGTCGTGGACCAGGGGCGCGCGAACCGCATCGCACAGGGCGCGGCCGATCCGAAGCAGTTCGGCGTCCTGGGTCACACCGGGGCAGACCGCCACGAATTCGTCGCCGCCCAGCCGCGCCAGCAGGTCCGTCTGCCGCAGATTGCGCTGAATGGTGGTGGCGACGTGCTGGAGTGCGGCGTCGCCTGCCGCATGGCCATGGCGATCGTTGATCGTCTTGAACATGTCCAGATCGATCTGAAGCAGGCCAAGCCCCGGTTGCCCCGGCGGTGCTGCCGACAGGACCTCCATGACGAAACTGTTGAACTTGTTGCGGTTTGCCGTGCCGGTCAGGCTGTCGTGGTCGGCGATATGCGCCAGGGATCGCGTCGTTTCGCGCAGGTTGCGGTCCTGTTCGACCTGTTCGGTGACATCGCGGCAGACCAGCACGACAAGCCATGTGCCTTCGCCCGTCTGATGAAAGCTGACGCTGAGCTGGTTCCAGAACAGTGTCCGGTCGCTGCGGCGATTGCGCTGGACGAAGAGTTTGCGCCATTGCGGATCGTCGCGGTCGTAGCGAAATGCGGCGATCTGCGCGGGAGTCGGGGTCTCGTCCGGTGGCAGGCAGAAGCTGAGCGGATTGCGACCGATGACCCTGTCGGCAGGCAGCCTGAAAAGGCCGAGATAGGCCGGATTCGCCCAGATGATCACGCCGTCGAGCGTTTGCACGACGATGCCGTCGTTTGTGCTGGCGCAGGCGATGGCGTTGAAGTCCGGCATGGCTGGCCCCAAGCTGCGCATCATGTGCCGGCGCAGCAACCAAAGAAGGCCGATTGCCGGAATGGCGCAGGTCAAGGCGATGAGGACGGCAATCGGCATCTGCGTTCTCTGACTGGTCAGGACGACAGACTAGCCGGGCGTGTCTTATCGCCTGATTAAGATGATTTCGGAATTGCACCTGACCGTCGGTTTCGGCTTTAAGCCGGGTCATGCCGTCGGGTCGGGACCGGACCCGCACAGGGGAGTGGCGGATGCAGGGATGGCCACAGGCCGCGCGGGGGCAGGTCGTGGGCCTGCTGGGAGGGTCGTTCGACCCCGCCCACGCCGGGCATGTCCATATCACGCAGGCCGCCCTGAAACGATTCGGTCTGGATCGGGTCTGGTGGCTGGTCAGCCCTGGCAACCCATTGAAACCGCAGGGGCCGGCGCCGCTGGAAACGCGATTGAAAATGGCGCGCAAGGTGATGCAGCATCCCCGGGTCACGGTCACCGGGATCGAGGCGCATCTGGGCACCCGCTACACCGCAAGGACGCTGCGCGCGCTGATGGCTCGTTATCCCGGAGTCCGCTTTGTCTGGCTGATGGGTGCCGACAATCTGGTGCAGTTTCATCAGTGGCAGGACTGGCGATGGATCATGGATCATGTGGCTGTCGGGGTGCTGGCGCGACCCGGCGACCGGCTGGCCGCCCGGTTCAGTCCCGCGGCGCGGACCTACCGGATGGCGCGCATTCCGTCGCATGCGGCGGCGCGGCTGGGACGGGCGGCTCCTCCGGCCTGGAGCTTTGTCAACCTGCCGTTGAACGGTCTGTCGTCGTCGGCACTGCGTGCGGGTGGTACATGGCGCAAGCGTGATGGTGCCGCGATTGATCCGCCGGAAGAAGCATGATTACGGTGCCTGAATGACCAGGCCCTTGCATTTTCGTCAGTCCCGTCGTGCCTTTCTGACGGGCGGCACCGCACTGTTCGCGACTGCCGCGTTCGCGGCGCCACAAACGACTCTCCGTCCCGTCGCACGGCCCGAGATAGCGCCGGGGCAGGAGCCTTTGCCCACTGGCGTCAGGCCCGTCGTGCGCAAGAGCGCCGTGGACCTGATTGCCGCAGCCGGATTAACGGGTCAGGTCGGGTTCGTCATCGCAGATACCGCGACGGGCGAGGTGCTGGAGACCGTCGACGGTGCGACCGGCCGTCCGCCGGCCAGTGTGACCAAGGCGCTGACCGCGCTTTATGGTCTGGAGGTCCTTGGGCCGGATCATCGGTTCGCGACGCGAGTTCTGGCGACCGGTCCGGTGGTCGATGGAGAGTTGGACGGCGACCTGATCCTGGCCGGTGGCGGCGATCCCACCTTGTTGACCGACGATCTGGCCGACCTCGTGCAGTCTGTTGCCGCGACGGGCCTGAAACGGGTCAAGGGTCGGTTCCTGGTCTGGGGCAACGCCGTTCCGGGCGTGAAGGAGATCGAGCCGGGGCAGCTCGATCAGCTTGACTACAATCCGTCGCTGGGCGGGCTGAACCTGAACTTCAACCGGGTGTTCTTTGAATGGGCGCGCAATGGCGCGGATTATACGGTGTCGCTGGATGCGCGCAGCGAGACGCGGCGTCCGGTGGTCAAGGTCGCGCGCATGCGGGTCGTGGACCGTGGCACGCCAGTTTACACCTATGCCGAAGGTGCGAACGTCGACGAATGGACGGTTGCCAAAGGGGCACTGGGCAAGGCCGGGTCGCGCTGGCTGCCGGTGCGTTTCCCCACGCTTTATGCAGGAGAGGTGTTTCGCACGCTGGCGCAGGATGCGGGCATCACGTTGCCGGGGGCTGTCGAGGTGCAGGATCAACCCGAGGCGCGGGAATTGGCGCGGTTCGAAAGCGCACCGCTGCACGACATGCTGCGGGGCATGATGCTCTATTCCACCAATCTGACGGCCGAAGCCGTGGGCATGGCCGCGACGGCTGCCCGCATCGGTGCGCCACGGGGGCTGCGCACATCGGCACTGAACATGGCCGACTGGATCGGGGACAGGGCCGGCGTGGTGTCGCGACTGTCGGATCATTCGGGATTGAGCGACGAGAACAGCATCTCGGCGGCGGCCATGGTGGACCTTCTGAATGCGGAGGCGGTCAAGGGCCAGTTGCAGCCCTTGATGAAATCCGTGGTCATGGTTGACGGCGAACGTCGCGCCATTCCGAACTTTCCAGCCGAGGTGCGGGCGAAGACCGGAACCCTGAATTTCGTCAGCGCGCTGGCCGGCTACATCGTGACGGATACGGGCCGCAGCCTGAGCTTTGCGATCTTTGCCTATGATCCTGCCGCTCGAGAGGAATCGCTGTCGTCGCAGGACGAGCAACCACCGGGCGCGGCGGGATTCAATGGCAAGGCCAAGGGGCTGCAACAGGACCTTTTGCAGCGCTGGGCCGTGCTGGGACGGATCAGCGGTTGACGATGGGGCGCACCCTGACGGTGCGCCCATGTCCCAAGCGTGACCCGGCGATCAGACCCGGATCGACGATCCGCGCGGACCAGCCAGCAGCCAGGCAATGAAGCCAAGGATCGGCAGGAACAGGATGGCGAGGGTCCAGACCACCTTGGCCGCGGTGGAGGCACTTGAGGTCAGCACCTGATAGATCGCGTAGAGGTCGGCGATCAGGACGATCAGTCCGAAGAGTCCATATTCCATCGCGGAGTTCCTTTCGGAGTGGATGCAGATGAAATGACAACCGCGTGATGATCCGAAGGTTCCGTCGAACGGCCTATAGCGTCATGTGACGCGCGCGGGCCCCGCGTTCGATGGCAGCGGCGTGCAGGCGGTCCAGCTCGAGCTCGTCGCGGATTTCCTCCAGCATACGGCCCTCCGTGCCGCCGATCCGACCGTCCGCGGCCGCGACATCGCAGGACAGGGCGTAGGCGGTTTCAAACAGGCGTTCGGGCAGGGTGTCGCGGATCAGGCCGAACAGCGCCTCCAGCCCGTCTTCCTGGTCGAGAAGGTCCATGACCATGTTGGTCATGCGGGGCAGGCGGTCGGCGTCATAGTCGGCGAAGACCGGCAAGTTGTTGATGGCGGAGTTGATCTTGATCAACTCTGACGTGCGCATGTTGCCGTCCGAGGCCGAGACCGCAATCATCAGCGCGGCAAGCGCGTCCTGGGCCGTCATCGAATCCGTCACCATTGGCATCGTCCTTCTGTCGGTGTCATGACCCATTTATTGACGCCCCGACGCTGTCGCAATAGGGATGCCGGATATGGGACCACGGAGGTCCTCATATCATGAAGCGAGTGAATACATGAGCACATTGCGTGACGCTGCGATGACATCGAAGGCCTGGCCGTTCGAAGAGGCGCGCCGCGTGCTCAAACGTTACGAGACGAAAGACCCGGAGAAGGGCTATGTCCTGTTCGAGACGGGCTATGGCCCCTCCGGTCTGCCGCATATCGGGACCTTCGGTGAAGTCGGGCGCACGACGATGATCCGCCGCGCGTTCGAGATCATCAGCGACATTCCGACGAAGCTGCTGTGCTTTTCCGACGACATGGACGGGATGCGCAAGATCCCGGGCAACGTGCCCGATCCGGCGGCGCTGGAACCCTACATGCAGCGACCGCTGACGTCGGTGCCGGACCCCTTCGGCACGCATGGCAGCTTTGGCGCGCACATGAATGCACGGCTGAACAACTTCCTGGATACCTTTGGGTTCGAATACGAATTCGCCAGCGCGACGGAGTATTACCGCAGCGGCAGGATGGACGCGATCCTGTTGAAGGCCTGCGAAAGATACGACGAGATCATGGAGATCATGCTGAAGTCCCTGCGCGACGAGCGGCGGGCGACCTATTCGTGTTTCCTGCCGATCAGCCCGACGACGGGGCGCGTGCTGTATGTGCCGATGAAGAACGTCACGCGGGATGGCTACATCACCTTCGACGACGAGGACGGGACGGAGCACTCGATCAGCGTGACAGGCGGCAGTTGCAAGTTGCAGTGGAAGCCGGACTTCGGTGCGCGCTGGGCGGCACTGGGCGTCGATTTCGAGATGTATGGCAAGGATCATGCAACCAATACGGCGATCTATGACGGTATCTGCCGGGTGCTGGGCGGGCGTCCACCGGAACATTTCACCTATGAACTGTTCCTCGATGCGGACGGTCACAAGATTTCCAAGACCTCTGGCAACGGGCTGACCATCGACGAATGGCTCACCTATGCCGCGACGGAAAGCTTGAGTTATTTCATGTATCTGAAGCCGAAGACGGCCAAGCGGATGCATTTCGACGTCATCCCCAAGGCGGTAGACGAGTATCATCAGCAGTTGAAAGCCTATGAGGCGCAGGACGTTGCGGCGCGGCTGAACAACCCGGTGTTCCACATTCACGGACACAATGTGCCGGCGTCCGACATGGTGGTGCCATTTGCAATGCTGCTGAACCTTGCGTCGGTGTCGAGCGCCGAGAGCAAGGACAAGCTGTGGGGCTTCATCCAGCGCTATGCGCCTGATGCCTCGCCCGAGGCCAATCCGCAGATGGATCAGGCGGCGGGTTTCGCGGTGCGCTATTACAACGACTTCGTGAAGCCGCAGAAGGTGTTCCGCGCGGCCACGGACAAGGAACGGGCGGCGCTGGAGGACCTTGCGGCGCGGCTGCGGGTCTGGGACGGCGGGCTGGATGCGGAAGCCTTGCAGTCCGAGGTCTTTGCCGTCGGCAAAGCCCACGATTTCGAGCCGCTGCGCGACTGGTTTATGGCACTTTACGAAGTGCTGCTGGGTGCCAGCCAAGGGCCACGGTTCGGCGGATTCATCGCGCTTTATGGGGTGGACGAAACCATTGCGCTGATCGAAGCGGCCTTGCGCGGCGATTTGCTGCAGGGGGAGGCGTGAAACTTTCGGCCCTTTGCGGCGTGAATACCCTTATGGTTCACGCCTGTGGAGGGTCGATCATGCGCATCCTGAACATCGGACTGTTGATCGTGGCGGTTGGCGGACCTGTTATTGCGCAGGACGTCACGACCCCGGTGACGCCGCCTTCAGAGACCGCCCCAGCGGTTGCGGCCGAGATCGGTGATGTCATCGACGCGCAGTTGCTGGCGTTCAAGAGCCGGAACATCGAGGGTGCGTGGGTCCATGCCAGCCAGAACATCCAACGGCTGTTCGGCAATCCGGATCAGTTCGGGTTGATGGTGCAGCAGCTTTATCCCATGGTCTGGGACAATTCCGACGCCCGCTATGTCAGCCAGCGGGCGCAGGACGGATACGTGTTTCAGCAGGTGATGATCCAGGACCCGCAGGGCAGGCTGCACATGCTGGAATATGCGATGATCAAGACCCCCGACGGCTGGCGGATCGACGGCGTGTCGATCCTGCCCCAGTCCGATGTCGGGGTCTGACAAGCGGGGCCTGAAAGGCGTTGCGTGACGCGGGTCCCCTGCGTCACGGTGCCCTCAGGTCCGGTTCATGCCTGACGCCTATCCCCATCCCGTGTGACCGGCATTCTAAGCCGGGAAGCGTTCAAACGGGATGATGCGGGCGGGCGATGACGCGGTGCATGCCTCATCCCTCGACAAAGGGATGTGCGATGAACAAGGCAATTACCGACGGAATCGTGTTTCAACCGCTGCCGTTTGTGGCCGGGCTTGGTGTCTGGTCCAGCGGTGACGGCACACCGGGCAGCGACACCTATGCCACCAGCGGCACGGGTGTCTTCGTCGCGGCGGATCAGGATTTCGGCGGTTGCCTGGAAATCCAGAAGACCGGCACGGTCCAGAAGCTGCGTTACATGGGCGAAACGCCGATCCTGCCGGGTTGCTACCTGCGGATCACCGCGCGCGTGAAGGCTGTCGCGGGGCCGTTGCCCACGGTCCGCATCGCAGGCTGGGCCGGCCGCAATGGCGGCACGGCTGCCAGTGTTCCGGTATCGGTCGGTGCCGGTCGGACGTTGACGACCTACGGACAGGTGGTCGAGATCAGTGCCATCGTCGGCACAGGCGACCGGACCGGCGTCGATCTGGTGTGGTTGACGGCGAACTTCGGTCACTTCGGCATCGACCTGACGGGGCCCAGCGGTGGCCTCGTGCGGGTGGATGACATCACGATCGAGGACTGCACGGCGGCCTTCGTGCGCGACATCATGGGTAGCGTCGACGTGCGCGACTTTGGGGCCAAGGGCGACAACGTCGCCGACGACTCGGCCGCTTTCGAGGCCGCGGACGCGGCTGCGCAGGGGCGCGAACTGGTGGTATCGCAGGGCGTCTACCGGCTGGCGCAGGATGTGACGATTCAAAGCCGGGTGCGGTTCGTCGGTCGTATCACGCAGCCCGCGGCCAAGCGGTTCATCCTGCAGAAGGACTTCAACTACCAGACCTATGTGGACGCCTTCGAGGACGAGGAGTTGGCCTTTCGCAAGGCGTATCAGGCGCTGCTTAACTTCTCGGATCATGAATCGCTGGACCTGAGCGGGCGGCGCGTCACACTGACCGCGCCCGTGGACATGCAGGCCTGCGATCCGACGCGGACGACCTTTGCGACGCGGCGGGTCATCCGCAACGGGCAGTTCCAGCCGATCGACGGACCGGCCTGGGCGACCGCCAACGTGACGTCCCAGGCGACCTACAGCCCGCCAATGCGACGACGCTGACCAACGTCGTCAACGTGGCGAACGTCGCTATCGGGTCCCTGGTGCTGGGTGCCGGCGTCGGCCGCGAGGTCTATGTCACCTCCAGGAACGTGGGTGCGCGCACGGTGCAAATCAGCAGCGGGCTCTACGATGCGGCGGGGACGCAGACCTTCACGTTCCGCAGGTTCAAGTATCTGCTGGATTTCTCGGGCTACGACAGCCTGTCGCAGTTCATCGTCGACGACGTGGAATTCCAGTGCGACGGGATTGCCAGCGGCATCCTGCTGGCCCCGCAGGGGCTGACCTTTCATGTGCGCGACTGCTTTTTCACCAAGCCCAGGGATCGAGGCCTGTCCAGCCCCGGCAACGGCTGCCAGGGCATGATGATCGACCGGTGCCAGTTCATCTCGAACGAGCAGACGGCGCGGGCGCAGGATCGCACCACGATCAGTTTCAACTGCAACGCCAACGACGTGAAGGTCCGGGACAACCGGTCGTCGCTGTTCAAGCATTTCGGTGTCATTGCCGGGGGCGGCAGCACGGTCACGGGCAACCACTGGTTCAACGGCGACAGCGAGAACTCCGGCGTGCGGCGCGGCGGTCTGATCTTTACCCAGCCCAACTGCCGGGCGGCGATCACCGGAAACTACATCGACAACAACTTTATCGAGTGGACGAACGAATCCCAAGCCGATCCCGCCTTTACGACGGGCCTGTCGTTCGGTGGGCTGACGGTGACGGGCAACCATTTCGTCTGCATCAACGTCAGTGCGGCTTTCAACTTCATCGTGGTCAAGCCCTATGGGCCGGGACATTTCCTTCACGGGCTGGCCGTCGTCGGCAACGTGTTCCGCACCTTCAACGGCAACATCGACCGGATCGAATCCGTCGACACGACGTTCGGCAATCTGGATATGGGACGGACCCGGCAGGTGTCGTTCGTGGGCAACGTCTTTCACGGGGTCAACGAGGAGGTGTTCAACCCGGCCTACCTGAGCCATGTTCAGGCGACCGCATCGTCGCAATGGGTCGCAAGCACCGCACCGGAACTTCCGTTCCGCGGGCAGGCCCGCTACGTCGAATCGGTGACCGCCGCCGGGCCGTTGCAGACGGCTTCCGGGCAGGTCGTGAACACCTTGCCTTATGCGGATAACGACTATGGCAGCGACAAGCGCAGCGTCCGCTTCGTCTTTGACCAGGCGCTGCGCGGGACGATCCGCTACATCGTGCGGATGGACAACCCGACCTGACCTGCTTGGCGCGGCACCGGATCGGTGCCGCGCCCGCCTTTGGCCTGACGTCAGAACGTCAGCCAGGTTTCAAGTTTCAGCGCGCTGCCACCGTCGCCGGTCAGCGCCTGAACTGCGCCGAGATTGATCTTGAACCGATCCGTGAGGGTATAGATGACCGTCGGACTGTATTTCGCATAGTAGTCGTCGTAGAATCCTTGTCCGGTCTGGACTTGCAGCGTCGAGGTCCAGTGATCGGACCAGTTCCGGCCCCACGTGAAGTCCGCCTTCGGCCGCCATGTCCGGTCGATCGTGCCGATCGTGGCACTGACGTCGGCGGCCAGCCAGCCGCGTTCCAGCCCGCGTCCCAGCGACACGCCCAATCGCATCAGCGCCTCGCGCGTTGTGTCCGGGTTCAGCCGATACCCGTAGCCCAGCGACACGGTCGCCCGATTGGCCCCCGTGATCGAACCGACGGGCACCGCGGCGAAGGCGAAGGCGGATGCGATCCGCCCCTTGTCCGCCGTCGACAGATCGAGGCCTAGCGTCACCCGGTCGGTCAGCCCGTATTCGGCATAGACCGTCGGGTCATAATAGACGGGCAGTTCCGCGCCGTCGGACAACAGGAAATTGCCGCCGGCCGCGATGAACAGCGTCCCTTCGTCACGCGCCCATGCGCCTGCCGACGCGCCTGTGCCAGGGGCCGATAGACAGGCGATGAACGCCAGAATACGCATCGAACCCTCCGTCCGGTCGACGAATATCATGCGTTCATGATTGTTAAGATTGCGTTAACCGGGCGGCGTATCCCGCGGGATGCGCATCAGACGCGCGGCATAAAGCGGGTAAGCCCCCAACTCTCGTAGCGCCTGTCGCAGGATCGTGCGTTTGCGACCACCGCGCAGGGACGGCGCGTCAAGTCGCGGCCGCAGACCGAAGTGGCGGGCGACGAGCGCTGCACGCGGCCCGTGGGTCGCATCCGTCACGATGATGACGTCGCGGGCGGGAATGGCGTGCAGGATCGGCAGGGCGAACCTGATGTTGTCCAGCGTGGTGGTCGAGCGGTCTTCCTGCCGGATCGCCGCGGCCGGGACGCCAGCCGTTCGTAGCAGGTCCGTCATCGCCGCGGCTTCGGTCGGCGGATGCCCGCCCAGGCCGCCACAGACCACGATGACCGGGGCAACACCTGCGTGCCACAGAGCCGCGCCGTGCAGCGTGCGACGCCGCAGGGTTGGCGAAGGGCCGTCGCGCCAGACCGCAGCGCCCAGGATGATGATGGCGTCCATGTCATCGGTCTATCGCCCTGCCGGCAAAGCGCAAGTCGCACCGACAAGCCAACGAATTGACTGGTACAGCCAAAGAATTTCCAGAAAATTTACAGGAAGCGGGGCCTTCGACCTTTCGCCACCTTGGCATTCGGGTTCAAATCAATGTCATATGGCTGCGAGGAGACGGCAGGCCCCAGGGCCGCCGATGCGGCGGGTGCGCCCGGCGCGGGACGTGATGCAGTGGAGGAACCCCGACATGACCGAAAAGACCTATGCGCCCAGCGCGGAACTTGCCGCGAACGCCCATGCGGACAAGGACACCTATGACCGGATGTATGCGGATTCGGTCAGTGACCCCGATGCGTTCTGGGGCGCGCATGGCAAGCGTCTGGAATGGATGACCCCCTACACCAAGGTCAAGAACACCAGCTTTGCCCCCGGAAACATCGACATCCGCTGGTTCGAGGACGGCACGCTGAACGTCGCGGCCAACTGTATCGACCGGCACCTGGCGACGCGCGGCGACCAGACCGCGATCATCTGGGAGCCGGACAGCCCGACCGACGGGGCCGAACGTATCACCTATCGCCAGCTGCATGAGCATGTCTCGCGGTTCAGCAATGTTCTGAAGGCGCTGGGTGTTGGCAAGGGCGACCGCGTCGTGATCTACCTTCCGATGATTCCGCAGGCCGCCTATGCGATGCTGGCCTGTGCGCGAATCGGCGCGATCCATTCTGTCGTCTTCGCGGGCTTCAGCCCCGATGCCTTGGCCGCCCGCGTGAACGGATCAGAGGCGAAGGTCGTCATCACCGCTGACGAGGCACCGCGCGGTGGCCGGAACACGCCGCTGAAGGTGAATGCCGACAAGGCTTTCGACAAGATCACGACCGAGACCGCGATGCTGGTGGTCCGTCGCACCGGCGGCGCGATCACCATGAAGGACGGCCGCGACCACTGGCTGCACGAGATGGAAGCCACAGTCAGCGCCGATTGCCCGCCAGAGGAGATGAACGCGGAAGACCCGTTGTTCATCCTCTATACCTCGGGGTCCACCGGGCAGCCGAAGGGTGTCGTGCATACGACCGGCGGCTACCTCGTCTATGCCTCGATGACGCATGAATACGTCTTCGATTACAAACCCGGCGACGTGTTCTGGTGTACGGCGGATGTGGGATGGGTGACGGGTCACAGCTATATAGTCTATGGCCCGTTGGCCAACGGTGCCACGACGCTGATGTTCGAAGGCGTGCCGACCTATCCCGACGCGGGCCGGTTCTGGCAGGTTTGCGAGGAACACAAGGTCAATCAGTTCTATACCGCGCCGACGGCGATCCGCGCGCTGATGGGCAAGGGAAATGAGTTCGTCGAGAAATACGATCTGTCGTCGCTGAAGGTGCTGGGCACCGTGGGCGAACCGATCAACCCCGAGGCGTGGAATTGGTATCACGACGTTGTCGGCAAGGGTAAAGTGCCCATCGTCGACACCTGGTGGCAGACGGAGACCGGCGGCCACCTGCTGACGCCGCTGCCCGGAGCCACGCCGACGAAACCGGGGTCGGCGACATTACCGTTCTTCGGGATCAAGCCGGTGGTGCTGGAAGCCGAAACGGGGCGCGAGATCACCACGACCGAAGCCGACGGTGTGCTGGCCATCGCGGACAGCTGGCCCAGCCAGATGCGCACCATCTGGGGCGATCACGAGCGGTTCGAGATGACGTATTTCAGCCAGTACAAGAACATGTTCTTTTCCGGCGACGGCTGCCGCCGCGACGCGGACGGCTACTACTGGATCACCGGGCGTGTCGATGATGTCATCAACGTGTCAGGACACCGGATGGGCACGGCAGAAGTCGAAAGCGCGCTGGTTGCCCACAAGGCGGTGAACGAGGCCGCGGTCGTCGGCTACCCGCATGACATCAAGGGGCAGGGCATCTATGCCTACGTCTCGCTTATGGCCGGTGAAGAGCCGACGGACGCGCTGCGCAAGGAATTGTCCGACTTCGTGCGCAACGAGATCGGACCGATCGCCAAGCCCGATCTGATCCAGTTCGCGCCGGGCCTGCCCAAGACCCGGTCCGGCAAGATCATGCGCCGCATCCTGCGCAAGATCGCCGAGAACGACTACGGATCGTTGGGCGACATCTCGACCCTGGCGGAACCCGAGGTCGTGGACGACCTGATCGCGAACCGGATGAACAGAGTCTGACGCGAGACGGTCCCGCCGACAGCGGCGGGGCCGTTCAAGACCTGCGGCATACATTGTCGCGACGTGCATCCGCGAATAGGTATCGGTCACGGCATCCGGCCTGGCAGCCTGCAAAGCGTCCTAGCCGCCCAGATCGCTGCTGCCGAATTTCAGGATCACCGGGACGATCAGGTCTTCCTCGTCGGTCAGGTGGCGGTTCAACAGGCGTTCCATGTCGCCGAGCGACGCCTTGAAGGTCGCGGCGTTGTCCTGCAGCACGTTGCGATCATCAAGTCGCGACAGCACCCCGTTGGCGCTGTCCACGAAGGCGGCAAGATGGCCGTCCAATGCGTGATGGTCGGCGTCGAGGATGTCGAAACCGCGCGCGACGCGATCATCCTTGGTCTGAAGCTTGGGGAAGTAATAGGTGTCCTCGATCGTGTGGTGTTCGTGCAGGCCGTTCACGAACATGCCGCCATATCGCGACACCTGACCCGCAAAGGCACGGGGATCGACCTTGCGGTCCAGCAGCCCTTCGGTTCCGGTCCGCATTTCGGCAAGCAGGCGGCGGAACATCAGGTGACGGTCCAGCCAGAACCGGATCAGCCCGTCGAAGCCGGGGTCCTGCGTCCAGCCCTGGCGGGGATACGCCTCGAGCAATACGCGCAGGGCGTCGGGCAGGCCGTCGCGGGATTCGAGGGCGAGGTCGGTCATGGCAGGTCCTTGCGGCTGAGGTCTTGCACCACAGATGGGGACAGCGGGCCGGGCTGTCCAGCCACCCCGCCGCACATCGCCTGTGCGGCGAGAGGCCCGGTCAGTAATCGCGTTCGAAGAAGACACCGATGCTGGTGTCGCCATCGGCTCCGGCTGTGCCCTTGGCCGTGATCTCGTCCGTGATGTCGAGGTTGAGGTTGATCTCGGTCGTGCCGTCGCTGCCGATAGTGATGTCCGTATAGACATTATCGGACAGATACTTGCCGGCCCGCAGGGCGGCATTGCCGTCCTCGTCCGTCGTCACGTCGAAATCATCCAGGCCAAGGCCGGACCGGAAGGTGTCGATCAGGCCACCGCCACCGCGCCCGGCGAGTTCGCCGACGGCCGCAGCCAGCTGGACAGCCTGCAAGGGACTGATTTCAGAGATGTCGCGCCCGAAGATGAGTTGCGCCAGCACCTCGTCTTGCGGCAGGTCCGGCACCGACTGGAACGTGACCTCGGGATCGTTGGCGGGGCCTTCGACGATGATGTTGATCTGCGTGCCGGTGGCAGCCTCTGTCGTGGCGACCAGCCGGATGTAGGGGATGAAGTCCCCCTGCAACGTGGCCGACCCTTCGGTCAGCTCAAATCGCTGTTGCAGGATGCTGATGCGCCCGCGCTGCAGCTCGAACTGGCCGACGGGGACGATGTTCGCCGTGGAGCCGCCCAGCGTCAGGCTGCCGCCCAGCTCTGCATCGAGGCCACGACCCCGGATGAAGATCCGGTTCGGCGCGTCGACCTGAATATCCAGCGGAAACACCGGTCCGGCGTCGGTGGCCTGCTGTGCTGGGGCAGAGGCATTGACTGCCACGTCTGCCCTGTCCAGCGTCTGCCGGACGGCGGGGCTGGCGTTCAGGTGGGTCACATCGGGCAACTCTCCCAATGCGCCGGTGCCGGAGGAGGGCACGCGGATGTTCGTCTCTCCCAGTTCCAGCCGTCCGGCAATCAGCGCGCCGCCGGTCAGGGGACCGTCGACGGTGATCTGGCCGTTCACGACGGTCTCGTACAGGTTCGGGTCGCGCAGTTCCACGGCGTTCGCGGTGAGCGTCAGGTCGGCGTCGAAGGGGGCCGACAGGTCGACGGGGCCGCTGATCGACAGGCTGCCACCGGTCTGCACGTCACCCGTCAGATCGACCAGCGCCTGCCCGCCGGTCAGCGTGATCGTCGCGGCGATGTCATTGAGCGACTGGCCCAGCGTCGGGGCTGCCAGACGTGCGCCCGTGGTGCTGACGCTGCCCGTGAGGGACGACAGGGCAGGGGGGCCGTTGGCGGACAGGTTGAACGACGCGGTGCCTTCGACGCTACGCGGTTCAAGATAGGGATTGGCAAGGGCCAGCGGCGCGCTGCCGTTCACGTCGACGTCGAGGGTGCCATCGGCCGCGACTGCGCCGCTGACGTTTGCTGCGATGCCACCGGGGCCGGCGGCGTCGATGTCAAGCGTGTAACCGCCAGCCGCCGTCCGTCCGATCTGGCCCTGTGCCGTCACCGGCCCCGACAGCGCATCGGTAAACAGGCCCACGTCGGCAAGCCGCGCGTCGATCGTGCCGTTTGCCGCCCCGCCGCCTGCCGACGTCAGGTTGCCCGATGCGCTGATCTGCGGGAATTGCACGTCGAAGCTGCGCAGGGTGACGTCGCTGCCGGATTTGGCGGCGTCCACGGCGATCCGTCCCTGACCGGCCAGAAGTCGATCGATCTGCGGATTACCGATGCCGAGGTTGCCAGTCGCGGCGCTCAACTGCGCGTCAAGCTGGCTGAGGTCCGGCAGCAACGTGCCCTCGGCGGACAGGTCGAGGCTGCCCGAGATCGGCTGGCCCGCAAGGGTCGCGAAATTCGACAGGTTGGCGATGGCGGCGTCCAGCGCCCCGGTGATGCGGTAGTCGTCCTCTTGCGGGGCGACCTGCGCATCAAGCGTCACGTCGGCCCCCGATCCGTCCGCCGTCAGGTTCACCTGCGCGGTGCCGGTGGCGTCACGGTCGGCGGTCAGGTCGATGGACAGAGGCCCGTCCAACCCCTGCGCCAATGCGCCGGCGTCGATCAGACGGGCCTGGATGTCCGCCGCCAGCGGGCCGGTCAGACCGCCGTTGGCGCTGCCCTGCACGGTCAGTTGCGGGGTCTGCAGGTCAAGCGCGTTCAGCGCAAAGGTATCCGGTCCGGTCCGGGCGACGCCGCCGCTGATCGTGCCGGGGCCGGCCAGAAGCGCGTCGACCTGCGGGATGCCGATGGCCAGATCGCGGGTCATGCCATCCAGCGCCACTTCGAACAGGCTCAGGTCCGGCAACAGCGTGCCGTCGACCGTCACGTCCACGCCGCCACCAATGTCGCGCCCGGCAAGGTCCGCATAGGGCGCAAGCTCTGCCACGGCGGCGTCGATGATGCCGGTGATGCGGTAGTCGTCCACCGGGGCCGCGATCTGCACGTCGGCGCTGACGTCGGTGCCGGGGCCGGTCGCGGTCAGCGTGGCGTCGGTGACGCCCGCATCGTCACGGTCGGCGTTCAGGGCGACCGTCAGCGGTCCGGTCAGGCCGGGGGCGACAAGCCCCACATCTGCAATCCGCAGGTTCGCGTCTGCGTTCAGCGGACCGGTCAGACCGCCCTCTGCGTCGGCGGTCAGGGACAGGGCAGGCGTCTGCACGTTCAGGCCGTCGATGATGTAGCGATCCTCGCCGAGGTAGCCCAAGGTGCCGCTGATCGTGCCGGCACCGGCCAGCAGGGGGTCGACCTGCGGCGTGCCGGTCTGCAAGTCCTGCGTGGTGCCGGTGATGTCGGCCGTGTAACGGGTCATGTCCGACAGCATCACAGCGTTCACGGTCAGATCGACCGCGCCGCCAAGGTCGCGGTTCGCGATCTGGCTGAATTGCGACAGGTTGTCCGCCTGCGCATTCAGCACGGCGTTGACGGTCTGGCCTTCGTCGGAAGGGGCGACCGTGCCTGTCGCGTCGAATGTCGTCTCTGGTCCGGTACCGTTCACGGCAAAGGTCACGTTGCCCGCGTCATTGCGGTCCGCCTCGCCGGTGATTCGCGCCGGGCCCGACAGGCCCTCGACGATCAGCCCGACATTCTGGACCGCAACGTCGAACGTGCCGGTGCTGATGCCGCTGGTGATGTCGGCGTCGGCGGTCACGGTCGCCTCTGGCGTGGTGATCGAGAGGTCGTTGATCCGGGTGCCGGTCGTGTCGCGCACGGCGCGGACGGAGACCTGACCGGTGCCGGCCAGCACGGGGTCAAGCTGGGGCACATCGACGGCCAGATCCTGCGTCGTGGCGTCCAGCGCGATGTCGAACATGCCGTCCAGCGGCGTCAGCGTCCCGGCGATCTCGGCCTGCGCCGCGCCGCCAAGGTCGCGGCCTGCGAGCGTTGAAAAACGTTCCAGCGCTTCGGCGTTCAGGACGATGTCGGTGCGGGTGCGAAAGCCGTCCTGCGGTCCCTGAATGGTCGCGGCGGCCGCCACCTCGATCCCCGGACCGTTCAGGGTCAGGGCAGTCAGTTCCGTCGGCTGGTCCTCTACACGGTTCAGCGCGATGCGACCGTTCAGCGTGTCGCCAAAGGCCTGCGCCGCACCGGCGTCGTCCAGTTGCAACCCGGTTGCCGCATAGGTCATGTCGGCGGTCACCTGACCCAGTGCATCACCGTTGCCGTTCACGATGGTGCCGCCGCCCTCCAGCGTGATGCTGTCGATGCCAAGCCCGGGACGGTCGAATTCATCAATGTCGAAGGTCGCGGTCCAGTCGTTGCTGACGGTCTGGTCATAATTGACCACAAGATCGACGCCATCGACGAAAGTCTTCGGTCCGGCGATGGGCAGCAGGACCGGTTCGCCACTGGCGTCCGCGACGCGACCGGTCAGCGCGATGGTTTCGGGCCAGCCGTTCGGCCCGACGACGACCTGACCGTTCAGCGTCAGGCTTTGCGCGGTCAGATCGAGGGTGGACAGGGTGAAGCCCCCGTCCTGCCCGACCGATCCGGCGGCGACCAGCGACACATCGGGGCCGAAAAAGCTCTGGTAGTCCGGGTCCAGCAGGGGTGTCAGGTCGCCGCCGATGTTCAGCGCGAACCCGGTCTGTCCGGTGGTGGAATCAAGCGCGAAATCGCCGGTGATCCGCTCTTGTCCGCCGGTCGCCAGCGTCAGGTCGGCGGCATATTCGCTGATCGGCGCCGCACCTGCCAGCGTCAGTTGCAGCGACGGGCGGCCCGGCAGGTCAAGCAGACGTGCGATGATGCCGTCCTCGCCTTCCTCGAGGTCGAGGTTCAGGTCCAGCTGGTTCGTCTCGTTGTCATAGCTGCCGTCGATGACGAAGACGCCGGTCTTGCCGTCCAGACGCGTGGCGGTGACATTGGCGGACCCTTCACCATCCGCAAGTTCTGCGGTGCCCTGCAAGGACAGGGCGACAGGCTCGCCCAGAAAGCTCTCGCCCAGTTCGATCCGCGCGATGTCCAGCGTGTCGAGGGTGATGCCGACCGGAAGCACCGGCAGGGAAAACGGCTGCGCCTCGGGCGTGGGGACATCGGCACCGGGAAGCGGCGCACGGTCGATCCTGACCAGTTCTGCGGTCAGTTCCTGCACGTCGATCCGGCCGCGCAGCAGCGCGCTACGGTTCCAGTCCAGCACCACGTTTTCGAGTTGCAGCCAGACGCCTTCACTGTCCGCGACCGTGATGCGATCCACGCTGGCCCGCGACGATAACGCACCCTCGAATCCCTGGACATCGACGATGCGGTCGTCGCCCGACAGGTTGTCCTGGATCAGGCGGGTCAGATAACCTTCGCCTTCGTCGTCCTGCGCCACGGCGGCGAAGGGCAGGGCCAGCAGGGCCATCAACAGAAGAAGATGTTTCAAAACGCTTGTCCGATACCGATGTAAACTTCGACTGACTCGAACTGGTCTTCACCGCTGGCGGGCGTGCCGACGTCCAGCCGGATCGGTCCGATGCCGGTGTTGTAGCGCACGCCGATGCCCACGCCCGACTGGTCCGCGCCGTCGGTCAGGGGCGTCGGCGTGCTGCCGACGTAGCCGTAATCGTAGAACCCGACGAGGCCGATGGAGTCCGTGATGCCGACCCGCGCCTCGACCTGCACGCCCGCATATGACGTGCCGCCGGTGGTCACGGTTTCGCCGTCCACGACCCGGTCGATGCCAAGCGATTTGTAGCCTTCACCGCGCACGGTGCCGCTGCCGCCGGAATAGAACAGGAAATCGGCGGGGGCGTCGGTTTCATCCGCGCCGACCAGCGTGCCGACCTGGCCCCGCGCAGCCAGGGTGAACCGGTCGTCCGCGCCAAAGCTGTAGTAGCCGCGCCCGTCGAGATAGGCGCGCGCGCCACTGGACCCGCCTGCGATGGACAGGAACGGCGTGGCCGTCGCCTTGATGTAATAGCCGCGCTTCGCGTTCGTTTCCACGTCGCGCTTGTCGTAGGCCGCGGACAAGGGGGCGGTCAGCAGGGTATAGTTCCGGTTGCCAAGCGGGCCTTCTTCGCGCGCCGTCAGCAGGCCGAAGCCGCCCTCGACCTCCAGGTCGTTGTTAATGAGACGGCTGACGAGCACCTCGGTGCTGGCGCTGTCGATCAGGTAATCGGGTTCGTCCATCCGGCTGATCTGCGCCGTGGCGGTCAGGTCGGTATCTGCCCCGTAGATCGCGGGAATCTTCAACGCCGTGGACAGGGTGTAGTCCATGCCACCGGTGCCGCCGCCGATGCCGGCGACCTGTGCATCGACGCGCAGATTTTCCGCCCCGCCAAAGAAGTTGCGGTGCATCCAGTAGGTCGACAGGCGAATGCCCTCGACCGTCGAGTATTCGACCCCTGCACCGATACGGCGCGGCTTGCTTTCGACGATGGCGGCTTCGATCGGCAGGGTATCGCCGGGACCGATCGCCTCGGCCTCGGTCAAGGTCACGCTGTCGAAGGCACCGGTTTCGCGCAGGCGCCGGGTCACCTGAGTCAGTTCCTCGGGGCTGAACACCTCTCCCGTCGGCAATCCGGCAATCCGCAGGATCGCACTTGTGCGCACGTCGACGTTGCCGGTTACCTTCAACGGACCGAACGTCAATTGCGGGCCGGGGGCGAGGGTGACGGTGGCGTCCAGCAGGTTGTCCGCATGGCGCGCGACGATCTGCTGGCCCGCGACCTCGACCTTGGCGTAGCCCGCGTCGCGCCAGGCGGTGCGGGCCGCGGTGGCGGCCTGGCGGATCACCTCGGCTTCTGCGTCCTCGCCCGGAGCGAAACCGTCGGGCAGGTCGGTGTCGGGGGCAAGGGGGGTGACCTCGGCCCGGCCAAAGGCGAACAGCGGGCCGGGATCGACGTTGATCGCGATGGTCTCGACCCGGTCGGGTGCAGCCAGCGGCGCGATGTTCGCGGCCTCTGCCCCGTTCACCCTGATCGAGATCGTGCCGCTGTAATACCCCGCGGCATAAAGTGCTGCCAGTAAGCGGCGGTAGTCGGCCCGTGCTGCGGCAACGTAGTCCTGCGCCTGCGGATCTTCTTCGTCATCCAGGCTGAGCGACAGCGACGCGTCTTCCAGCAGGCTCATCAGCCGGTCGGACGCGCCGGGGGCATCGATCGTGACCTCTTGGGCGGCGGCGGCGCTGGCAGTGGTCAGGAACAGGACCGCGGTCCAACTGATCTGTCTGAAAGTCACTCGGCATCCCCTGTCGTCGCTGAAAAGGTTGTAGCGCATCGGGAAACAAACGCAAACATTCGGGCAGGCAGGCGGGCTGACATGGCGCAGGTTCACGCCGAATTCCCGGCGCCAGCCTCAGGCGAACGGATCGTCCGTGTAGCCCACATGCGACAGATACAGGCCGTGCGGCGGGCTGACGGGGCCGCAGGCGGCGCGGTCGCGGGCGTTCAGCGCTGATTTCACGTCGTCCGGCTGCCATGCGCCGCTGCCGACGCGTTCCAGCGTCCCGACGAAACTGCGCACCTGATTGTGCAGGAAGCTGCGGGCGCGGACGTGGATATGCAGAAGGTGACCCGCGTGGGTCGGCACCTCTTCGATGCGCAGTTCGTCCAGGGTTCGCATGGGGCTGGGGGCCTGACAGACCGTCGCGCGGAAGGTCGTGAAATCGTGATGGCCCAACAGGTGGTCGGCTCCTGCCTGCATCGCGGCCGGATCGAGCGGGTTCTTGACCTGCCAGACGCCGCCGCGGTCCACCGTCAGCGGGGCGCGGCGCGACATCAGCTTGAAGAGATAGCGCCGCTCGACCGCGGAAAAGCGGGCGTGCCAGTCGTCAGCGACGCGCGCGCAGGCGATGACCGCGATGGGCAGGGGTTTCAGGTGGTAGTTGATCGCTTCTGACAGGCGAAACGGATCCCAGTGGCGCGACAGGTCGCAATGGGCCACCTGTCCGGTCGCGTGGACGCCTGAATCCGTGCGCCCGGCAGCGGCGATGTTGTGATCTTTGGGGTCCAGCCGTGTCAGCGCCGACTCGATCGCGGCCTGCACGGAAGGCTGGCGGACCTGCCTTTGCCAGCCGGCAAAGGGCGCACCGTCGTATTCGATTTTCAAGGCATAGCGCGACATGGGCCGTCGCTTAGGCCGCGTAGGGGTCAAAATCAATCCCTACCCAAGGCTCGCCGCAGCGCCTATCTGTCGGGGAACCATCAAGGAGGGCGCTGTTTGGGCCTGTTCGACTTCACCGAAGGCATCCTGCGCGGCGTAGGCAACGTGACCGGGGCCGTGACCCGGCCCATCACCGCGCCGTTCAGCGATCCGGTGATCCGACTGGGCGTCACGGGGCTGTCCCGGGCGGGCAAGACCGTCTTCATCACGTCACTGGTGGCGAACCTGATGGACCGGGGCCGGATGCCGCAACTGCGTGCGGCGGCCAGCGGCGCGATCCGCACCGCCTATCTGCAACCGCAACCCGACGACACCCTGCCGCGCTTTGCTTATGAAGACTACCTTGGCCAGTTGACCGCGCCCGATCCGACATGGCCCGATGGCACCCGCCAGATCTCGGAACTGCGGTTGTCGCTGAAGGTGCAGCCCACCGGCTTCATGGCGGGCTTGCAGGGCGTGCGGACCGTGCATCTGGACATCGTGGATTACCCGGGCGAATGGCTGCTGGACCTGTCGCTGCTGGACCAGACCTATGCGGATTGGTCGAAGGCGGCCCTGACGCGGGCGGCGGGGCGACCGCTGGGTGACGATTACCTTGCGCTGGTGGCGCGGACGGATGCGACGCGGCCGCTGGACGAACCCACGGCCAAGGCGTTGGCGCAGGCCTATACGGCGCATCTAAACGCGGCGCGGTCGCAGGGCTATTCCGACTGCACGCCGGGTCGTTTTCTGTTGCCGGGCGATCTTGCGGGATCGCCGGTGCTGACCTTTGCGCCCCTGCCGGGGACTGATTTCCCTCGTGGGTCACTGGGACGCGAATCCGCGCGCAGGTTCGAATCCTACAAGAAAAACGTCGTGAAGCCGTTTTTTCGGGATCATTTTGCAAGAATTGACCGACAGGTCGTGTTGGTCGATGTGCTGGGCGCAATCAACAACGGACCGCGCGCGGTGGACGATCTGCGCACCGCGATGGCCGAAATCCTCGGGGCGTTCAATCCGGGGCGCAACGGATTCCTCAGTCGCATTTTTCAAGGACGGCGGGTCGAAAAGATCCTCTTTGCCGCGACCAAGGCCGACCATCTGCACCACACGCAGCACCCGCAACTGACCGCGATCACGCAAGCGCTGCTGCGCGAGGCGAAGGACCGTGCCGATTTTGCCGGGGCCCAGACCGCCGCCATGTCGATTGCCGCCCTGCGCACCACGGTCGAGGAGACGGTCGAGCGTCGCGACGGGCCGCTGGACGTCGTGCGCGGCCGGCTGCTGGACAGCGGCAAGCAGGCAGCCTTCTATCCCGGTGCCTTGCCGGATGATCCGCAGCATCTGCTGGCTCCGGCGCGCGCGGGGGCGGTGGACTGGGGCAGCGGCGACTACAAGGTCATGCGCTTTGCGCCCGCCCCGATGACCCTGCGTCCGGGCGAGGGGCCGCCGCACATCCGGCTCGACAAGGCCGCCGAATTCCTGATCGGAGACCGCCTGTGAAACGTCCCGTCCTGATCGACCTTGATGCCGCATCCGACGTGACACCGGCGACCGCACCGATGGTCATCGACGACGCACCGCAAGGGGCCGCGATGCAAAAGGTCGCGGCCCTGGCGACACGGCGTGCATCGCCGTTGGCGAAATGGTTCTGGTCGTTGCTTGCCAGCATCATGGGCTTCGTCGTGTCGCTGGCCGCGTGGAATTTCGTCACGGACCTGACGGCGCGGCACCCGTTCCTTGGCATGATCTTTACCGCCTTGCTGATCCTGTTCTGCTGCGTCCTGCTGGCGATTGCCCTGCGCGAACTTTCGGCCTTCAGCCGCTTGCGCCGGATCGATCAGGTCCAGAGAGAGGCGGCACAGGCCCACGCCGGGGGCGACCTTGCGATGGCCCGCCGTGTAGTGACACACCTCGAAAGCCTTTATGCAAAGCGCGAGGATACTGCTTGGGGCCGGACGCAACTGGCCGAGCGCGCGCCCGAGATCATGGATGCGGACGGGCTGCTGGACCTTGCCGAGCGCAGCCTTCTGGAACCGCTGGACGCCCGCGCCGTGGCAGAGGTGCAGGCGGCGGCCCGGCAGGTGGCCGTCGTGACCGCCGTGGTGCCGCTGGCGCTGGCGGATGTCTTTGCGGCGCTGACCTCGAACCTGCGGATGATCCGGCGGATCGCGGAAATCTACGGCGGCCGGTCCGGCACGCTGGGCAGCCTGCGGCTGGTGCGGACGGTGCTGGGGCATCTGGTGGCGACGGGTGCCGTGGCCGTGGGCGACGACCTGATCCATTCGGTCGCCGGTGGCGGGTTGTTGTCCAAGGTCTCTCGCCGCTTTGGCGAGGGTGTCGTGAACGGTGCCTTGACCGCCCGCGTCGGCATTGCCGCGATCGAGGTCTGCCGACCACTTCCGTTTCAGGCGCTGAAGCGGCCGTCCGTCACCGGCACGGTACAGCGGGCGCTGACGGGGCTGTTCGGCACCGCCTAGGGCTGGATGCAGGACATCAGCGTCGCGGCAATCCCGCCCAATAGGTCGGTATACAGCGCCGGACCGGGTTCCAATGCCATGCCGGTATCGTCGATGGCGGCCAACCGGGCGTCCGTGCCGTCCGTCAACAGGTCGGCGTAGTCCGTCGGCCCCCCCGTTTCGGACAGGACGCAGGTGACCTTGCCGGACACCACCACAGCGCGCAGTTTTGCGAGGTGGGCGGGGCCGGGGGCCTCGTCATCGCCGTCGCTGATGGCAGCGGCACTGGGCAGGCTGTAGCGGTCGCTGAAATAGCCAAAGGCGGCATGCGGCGCGATCCACGTGCCACGCGGCACGCCAGCGAGGTCCGACGACAGCCGCGTATGGAGTGACAGCAATCCGGTCAGCGTGGTTTCGGCGTTCGCGGCGTATCGGACGGCATTGTCGGGATCGGTCGTGACGAGGGCGTCGCGGATGGCCCTGACCCAGACCATCGCCACTTCGGGGTCGAGCCAGGCATGGGGATCGATGGCGTGTCCGGCATGGTCGCCGCCGCCATGATCGTGCCCGTCCACCAGATCGCGTCGCGCCCAACCGGGGGTCTCCAGCAAGGTCAGCGTGGCGGCGTCCGGGGCCAGCGTCGCCAAGGGGTCGGACAGCCAGGGCGTCAGGGCCGGACCGATCCAGACGACGACCTCGGCCCGTGCCAGTTTCTGCGCGTCCGACGGCCGCAGCGCGAGGTGGTGTGCATCGGTGCCCGGCGGCACGAGCAGATCGGGGGTGCCGACGCCCTCCATCACCTGCGCGACAAGGCTGTGGATCGGGGCGATATCCGTGACAACGCGGGGGGCATCCGCATGGGCGGCACCGGCCGTCAGGGCAAGGCAAAGGGCGAAAATGCGAATCATGGGCTGTCTCTTGCAGGTTCGGTTCGGGCAAGCTATAAAAGGTATGTTATAACATAACAAGGGCTGCCATGACTGCCTCCGGATTCGAGCATCACAACCATGCGACCTGCGTGACCGACGCGCTGCTCAGCGCCGAAGCGGTCTGCGCCAAGGCTGATCTGAACCTGACCCCGGTGCGGCGACGCGTGCTGGAAATCCTGCTGGAAAGCCATGCGGCACTGGGGGCCTACGATGTGCTGGCCCGGCTGGATGCCGAAGGGTTGGGGTCGAAGCCGCCGGTCGCTTACCGTGCGCTGGCGTTCCTTGTGGACAACGGCTTTGCCCACCGGATCGAGGGGCTGAACGCCTTCATCGCCTGCGCCCATCCCGGTGCGGACCATGCGCCGGCCTTTCTGATTTGTCGTGGTTGCCGCACCGTGGCCGAAACGCGCGCCAACGCGCCAATGGGGCAGGCCGCCGCGCAGACGGGTTTCGCCATCGAACAGACGGTGATGGAGGCGCAGGGCCTGTGCCCCGCGTGTCAGGCCAACGCATGAGCCTTCTGTCCGCGCGTGGCGTCGGTGTCAGCCGCAACGGCACCGCGATCCTGCAGCACGTCGACTTCGATATCGCGGCGGGCGAGATCGTGACCATCGTCGGACCAAACGGGTCCGGGAAATCCACCCTGCTGCGTGTCCTGATCGGCGCGCTGACGCCGGATGGCGGGACCGTCACGCGCAGTCCCGGCCTGCGGCTGGGCTATGTTCCGCAAAAGCTGGCCATCGACGCCACGCTGCCGCTGACGGCGCGGCGTTTCCTTGATCTGCCGCAGCGCGTCGGTGACGCGGTCGCTGCGACGGCCCTTGAAAAGGCCGGCGTGCCGGACGTCGCGCAGCGCCAGATGGCCGACCTGTCCGGCGGGCAGTTTCAACGCGTCCTGCTCGCCCGCGCCCTGCTGTCGCGTCCGCAACTGCTGATCCTGGACGAAGCCACGCAGGGTTTGGATCAACCCGGTGCCGCCCGGTTCTACCAGTTGATCGAAGGGGTGCGGCGGAACCTGAACTGTGCCGTGCTGATGGTCAGCCACGAATTGCACGTCGTCATGTCCGCTTCCGACCGGGTGATCTGCCTGAACGGGCATATCTGCTGCGAAGGCACGCCCGAGGTCGTCTCGGCCGCGCCCGCCTACCAAGAGCTGTTCGGCACGGGAACTGGCGGAGCCCTCGCGTTGTATCGGCACGACCACGACCACGGTCACGACCATGCACACGACCAAAAGGCGCATGACCATGCTTGACGACTTTCTGATCCGCGCGGTTCTGGCCGCCGTCGGCACCGCATTGGCCGCATCGGTGCTGGGCTGTTTCGTGGTCTGGCGGCGGATGGCGTATTTCGGCGATGCAACGGCCCACGCCGCGATCCTTGGCGTGGCCTTGGCGCTGGCATTGAACGTCTCGGTCTTTGCCGGTGTCGCGGCGGTGGCGCTGGTCGTGGCGGTTCTGATCCACCGCCTTTCGGACCGGGCACAGGGCACCGACACCATCCTTGGCGTCATCGCCCACGGTGCGCTGGCGACGGGCCTTGTCGCGGTGACCCTGATCCCCGGCGCGCGCATCAACCTCGAGGCCTATCTGTTCGGCGATGTCCTGACCGTGTCGCGGATCGACATCGCGGTCATCTGGGGCGGCGGTGCGGTTGTGCTGGGCGTGCTCTGGTTTCACTGGTCGGCGTTGCTGACCGCCACCCTGAACCCCGACCTTGCGACCGCCTCCGGCATCGATCCCGCGCGCGAGAACCTGATCCTGACACTGCTTCTGGCAGGTGTCGTCGCCGTGGCGATCAAGGTCGTCGGCGCGCTGCTGATCACCGCGCTGCTGGTGATCCCGGCTGCTGCCGCGCGGCGATTGGCCACATCGCCCGAGGGGATGGCCCTGCGCGCGGCGATCATCGGCGGGCTTTCGGCGGTCGGCGGCCTGCTGCTGTCGTTGCGCATGGATACACCGGCCGGTCCATCCATCGTCGTCACGGCGGTGATTCTGTTCGCCTTGACGGCAATTGGCGAGAAGTTGCGCGGGTTAGGCGGGTCTTCGCCCTGAATTCGCCTTACGGTTGTCTAAATCTTAAGACCTTCTTAGGACCATGCCATAACTGATGGAAGGTCCAACATGTTCCGAATTTTTCTTACCGCCCTGCTGCTGACCCTGACGGCACAGGCTGCCGCGGCCGCAAACGCCTGCGCCATGCCGGGCAATGTCAATCAGATGGCATCGGAAATCGCGGCGGGCGTGAATGCGCAGCGCCGGGCACATGGGCTTGCACCGCTGGCCTACAACGCGACCCTGGGCCGGGCGGCCATGACGCAGGCCTGCGACATGTCGGTCAACAACTTCTTCGGCCACCGGGGCAGCAACGGCAGCAATGTCAGTGCCCGGGTACAGGCCGCGGGCTATCGTAACTGCACAATCGCGGAAAATCTGGCCTGGGGCTATCCGACGTCCGGCCAGATCATCGGGGGCTGGATGAACTCTTCTGGCCACCGCGCCAACATGCTGCATCCGCGCGTTGCAGAGATGGGGGTCGGCATTACCACCGGGTCGAAAGGGCCGAACTGGGTGCTGGTTCTGGGGCGTCGCTGCTAGCATCGCAGGCCGCGCCGCGCTATCAGGTGGACCGATCCGAAGGGAAGGGACCACGTCATGCGCATCGTCTTCATGGGAACGCCCGAATTCTCGGTGCCTGTCCTGCAGGCGCTGCACGACGCGGGCCATGCCATTGCCGCTGTCTATACTCGGCCGCCGCGTCCCGCCGGGCGTGGCAAGAAGGACAGGCCCGGCGCCGTTCATGTCCGTGCGCTGGACCTTGGACTGCCGGTCCGCCATCCGATATCGCTGAAAGGGACTGCCGCTCAGGCGGACTTTGCAGCACTGGACGCCGACATCGCCGTCGTCGTGGCTTACGGTCTGATCCTGCCGCAGGCCATTCTGGATACGCCGCGCCACGGCTGCCTGAATATCCACGCGAGCCTGTTGCCACGGTGGCGCGGGGCAGCGCCCATTCACCGCGCGATCATGGCGGGGGATACGGACACCGGCGTCTGCATCATGCGGATGGAGGCGGGGCTGGATACCGGCCCCGTCCTGTTGCGCGACACCACGCCCATCGGGTCGGAGGAGACGACGGGCAGCCTGCATGACCGCCTGTCCAACATGGGTGCCGCGCTGATTTTGCAGGCGCTGGATCGGCTGGGCGATCTGGCCGCCAAGCCGCAGCCCGATGACGGCGTCACCTATGCGGCCAAGATCGACAAGGCCGAGGCGCGGATCGACTGGACCCGGCCCGCCTCGATGATCGACCGGCAGATCCGCGGCCTGTCGCTCTTTCCCGGTACCTGGTGCGAAATCGGCGGCGAGCGGGTGAAGTTGCTGGGCAGCCGGGTCGCATCGGGTGACGGCGAGCCGGGGCAGGTGCTGCCTGACCCTTCGTCCGCGCTGACGATCGCCTGCGGTGACGGGGCGGTCGCGGTCACGCGTCTGCAACGGGCCGGTAGCAAACCGCTGCCGACCGATCAGGCCCTGCGCGGTTTCGACCCCGGCCCCTTCGTGATGTAAGGACGACCATGCCCCACCGCACCATTCCCTTTGCCCTTGTGGGCATCGACCACGTGGTCTTTCTGGTCGACGACATGCCGCGCGCGCTGACCTTCTACCGCGACGTGCTGGGGTGTGCGCCGGGCTATTCCTATCCCGCGATGGGGATGGAGCAGGTCTGGGCCGGGGCCGCGCTGATCGTGCTGTGGGATACCACCCATGCCGGTGCAACTGCCGCGGTGCCGCCGGTGCCGGGCGGTCGCAACGTCGATCACCTCTGCATCGCGACCTCGCCTTTCGACCCAGCCGACATGCGCGACCATCTGGCCCGCCACGGTGTCGCCATCGCGCGAGAGGCCACCCACGGCGGGGCGCGCGGCATGGGCCATTCGTTCTATATCCACGATCCCTTCGGCAACAAGCTCGAGATCAAGGGTCCGGCAGAGTATCCCGACGGCCGCCTTTGACCGCGCGGATCTAGCCCATCCGTTCCGACGCGTAGGACCCGGGGGAGGCCGGGAAGACGATCGTCTTGTTGCCGTTCAGCATGACACGGCGGTGGATATGGGCATGGACCGCACGGGACAGCACCGCCGCCTCCACGTCGCGGCCAAGGCTGACATAGTCGTTGGGCGACTGCGCATGCGTGACCCGCACGGTGTCCTGTTCGATGATCGGGCCCTCGTCCAGATCGGCGGTGACATAATGGGACGTGGCGCCGATCAGCTTGACCCCCCGCTCGTACGCCTGCTTGTAGGGGTTGGCTCCCTTGAAGCTGGGCAGGAACGAGTGATGGATGTTGATGATGCGGCCCGACATCTGTCGGCACATCTGGTCCGACAGGATCTGCATGTAGCGGGCCAGCACGATCAGGTCGGCGCCGGTCTCTTCGACCACCGCCATGATCTGCGCTTCGGCCTGCGGCTTGTTGTCCTTGGTGACCTTGATGCAGTGGAACGGAATGTCGTGATTGACCACGACCTTCTGATAGTCGAGGTGGTTCGAGATCACGGCCACGATCTCGATCGGCAGCGCGCCGATCCGCCAGCGATACAGCAGATCGTTCAGGCAGTGACCGAAGCGGCTGACCATGATGACGACCTTCATCTTGACGCTCTGGTCATGGAATTCGTAGGTCATGTCGAACTTTTCCGCGGCGGCCCCGAACCCGCGCTTCAGGCCTTCCAGATCGCGGCTGCCGTCATTCTCGAAGCTCATGCGCATGAAGAACTGATTGGTCTCGGTGTCGTCGAACTGGGACGAATCCGTGATGTTGCAGTCGTTGTCGGCCATGTAGTTGGCAATCGCGGCCACGATCCCCTTGGTCGAAGGGCAGGTCACGGTCAGGGCGTAGTTCGTCATCGGTCTCACTTTCCGGCGCGGTTGTCCGGCGAGGCCGGTCAGCGCCACTTTTCCAGCATCGGGGGGCAAAGATACAAGTTGGAAACGGCGCAAGCCCGCGCGAAAGCGACCGGGCCGCGGCGCAATCGGCGCAGAAATCTGTGGGATGCGTCGTGGCGTCAGTCGATGGCGCCAAAGGCGGCGCTGGTCAGGGTGCAGTCGCGCACGACGTCGGCCCCGCAGGTGCGCGGTTGCAGGTCCTTCGTCAGGCAGATCCGGGCCTCCTGGATCGCGCCGTCGGTGCAGGTGATCGTCACGCCGTCGCGGGGCAGTTCGGGGTTGGCGTCGACGAAGGCATCCTCGATCAACGATGCGGGCAGGGTGACGTCGCGGGTCAGTTTGCGAAACGCCTGGGGCACGCGGATGCCGTCATAGGCCGCGCGCGCCGTGCGATAGAATGCCTGCGGTGACAGCCCGCTGCACGATCCGTGCTTGTTCCACTGATACCACGCAAGACCGCTGGTGCCCATGATGTCTGCCATGCCCTCTGTGTCGCGGCGCGTCGGCGGGGCATGGGTCGTGCGGCAGTCCTGTGGATAACCGCGGTCGTGCTGCGGCCACAGGCCATGCAGCACCCAGCCGTAGTCCGCGCCCGGCGCGCATTGCGGCGAATTCCGCGCTCGGCCCGTCAGGTCGCACCAGTTCGGCGACCACGACAGCGACAGGACGTAATAGTCGAAATCGCCCGCCCGGTCCTGCGCCGCAGTGGGACCGGCCAAGGCCAGCAGCAGGGCCATCAGGGCGTTGCGCATGTTTTTAATCTTCCCAATTTGGTCTCCCACGACTATATAGCATCCAAGTTCCCCGACAATGTGAACCCGGCCCACGCGGTCAGCCCCTTCAAGGGCGCAGGGAAGGCTTGTCGAAATGCAAGGTTAGGAGTGAAGACGATGTCCGACAAACCGATCATGGCCAAGGCCACCGCCGTCTGGTTGTGCGACAACACCACGCTGACGTTCCAGCAGATCGCCGACTTCTGCGGCCTGCACCCACTGGAGGTGCAGGGCATCGCGGATGGTGACGTGGCGACCGGTGTGAAGGGGTTCGACCCCATCGCCAACAACCAGCTGACGTCGGAAGAGCTGGAGCGCGCGACCGCCGATCCAAGCCACAAGCTGAAGCTGAAATTCAACGCCGCAGCCCAGGGCGAGGAGAAGCGCCGTGGTCCGCGCTACACTCCGCTGTCCAAGCGTCAGGACCGCCCGGCCTCGATCTATTGGCTGGTGAAGTTCCATCCCGAGCTGGAAGACAGCCAGATCAGCAAGCTTGTCGGCACGACCAAGCCCACCATCCAGGCCATCCGCGAGCGGACGCACTGGAACATCAACAACCTCGACCCCATCGACCCGGTGGCGCTGGGCCTGTGCAAGCAGTCCGAACTCGACGCTGCCGTGCAGAAGGCCAATGCCAAGCGCGCCCGAGAGGGCACGGCCATGAGCGATGACGAGCGCCGCAAGCTGGTGTCGACGCAGAACAGCCTTGGCATGGCGCCGGAGCCGAAGATGCCGTCGTCGATGGCGGGTCTGGAAACCTTCACACTTGGGGACACTGCGGTCGCCGAGGAGGAGGAGGTCGAGGACAAGCGCGACATTCGCGATGCCGAAAGCTTCTTCAACCTGCCCGAAGACGTCGATGCGACGAACGACGACGAGGATGACGACGACGACGAGGACAAGCGCCGCAAGCGGTGATGCGCCGCCTCGGACATGCGGAAAGCCCCGGCCATGTGCCGGGGCTTTTGCGTTTCAGGGGCTTAGTCGTCCAGCAGGATGCGCGCGGCGTTGCCGCTGTCATCGTCGTATTGCTGGCTGCGCACGCTCCAGATGAAGGCGATTAGACCCAGAGCGCCAAGGATCAGGGAGATCGGGATCAGCACCACGAGGACGTTCATTTCACCCACCACATGCGCTGCGCGTTCAACAGGACCAGCAAGGACGACGTCGACATCGCGAGCGCCGCCATGAGCGGTGTCGCGTAACCGGCCAGCGCGATGGGGATCGCTATGGCATTGTAGACCGCGGCAACGGCGAAGTTCTGCTGTGACAGCCGGCGTGTCGCGCGCGCGATTCGCAGGACAAGGGGCAGGTCGGCAAAGCTTTCCTTCAACGCCACGACGTCGGCCGCGTTGCGCGAAGCCTCAAGCGCCGTGGCCGGTGCGATGGACGCATGGGCGGCCGCCAGCACGGCGGTGTCGTTCAGTCCGTCACCGATCATCAGCACGCGCGCGCCCGCTCCGGTCAGGATCGCCAGACGGCGCAGCTTGACCTCTGGACGCGCGTCAGAGATGACGGGCAGCGCCAGCCGCGTCGCGAGCGTCTGCGCCGGACCTGCGGCGTCGCCGGTCACGATCTCGCAGGGCAGGTCGATGGCGGCAAGGGCGGTTTCAACGCCGGGGCGCAGGGATTCGGGGACTTCCAGCGCCACGGCTGGCGCATCGCCGATCGCCAGACACAGACCCGTCTGCGTGGCACCGACCCACGACCCGCGGCCCAGCCGCACGGCGACGTCGCCGTAAAGGCCTGCGACGCCCTTGCCCGCGATCTCCGTGATTTGCGTCAGGGGCGCGGCGGGGGTATTGCTCAGCGCCTTTACAAGTGCGCGGGACAGCGGGTGATGCGACGCCTGGGCCAGCGCCTTTGCGATCCGGCGGTCGCTGTCCGACAGATCGTCTGGCACGCGTACGGCCGGCAGGGTCAGCGTGCCAGTCTTGTCGCACATGACGCGCGTGACCTCGGCCAGCCGTTCCAGGGCGGTGCCGTGGCGCACGAGGTAGCCCAGCCCGAACAGGCGGCTGACGGCGGCGGTGCTGACCGCTGGCACCGCAAGGCCAAGGGCGCAGGGGCAGGTGATGATCAACGTGGCGATGGCGACATTCAGCGCTATGCGGAAATCGCCCGTCGCAAGCCACCAGCCGGCCAGGGCGGCCAGCGCCAGCCCGTGCACCGCCGGAGCATAGATCTGCGCGGCCCGGTCGGCCAGCGCGGTATAGCTGTTGCGCGCGTTCTCGGCGGTTTCGACCATTTCGGCCATGCGGCGCAGGGACGTATCGGCACCGGCGCAAATCGCGGCCAGACGGAAGGGGGCAGTCAGATTGACCTCGCCCGCTTGCAGGGTGTCACCGGTCGACAGGCTGACGGCGGCGCTTTCGCCCGTCAGGATCGACCGGTCCAGAAGGGCGGTGTCGGACAGCAAGGTCCCGTCCACCGGCACCCGTGCGCCGGTCGGCACCAGCACGACGTCGCCGATGCGCAGGTCCGTCACCGCGACGGTGTCGCTCCGGTCGCCGGTCAGGCGGGTCGCGGTCTGCACCTCAAGCGCGGTCAACTCGCGCGCGGCGGACCGGGCCGCGGTGCGGGTAGTATGGTCGAGGTAGCGACCGATCAGCAGGAAGAACGTCAGCGACAGAGCCGCGTCGAAATAGGCGTGGGTGCCGCCCGTCAGCGCCTCGAACAGGGACATCCCCGAGGCGAGCAGGATCGCGAGCGAGATCGGCACGTCCATGTTCAGCCGCCCGCCGCGCAGGGCCGCCATCGCGGAGAAGAAGAACGGCTGCGCCGCATAGGCGACGGTCGGCAGGGCAATCGCGGCCGAGATCATGTGGAACATGTCGCGCGTCGCACCTGCAGCACCGGACCAGATGGCGACCGACAGCAGCATGACGTTCATCATCGCAAAGCCCGCGACGGCCATGCGCAGCAGCAACGCGCGGCCCTGCGCATCGCGCGTGGCCTCCAGCTTTGTCGTATCCAGCGGAAAGACCTCATATCCCATGTCGCCGACGGCCTTCAGGACACCGGCCGCGTCGACGGGACCCTGCACGCTGAGGCGCTTCATCGACAGGTTCACACGCACGCCGGTGACACCGTTCAGGTGCGCCAGACCGCGTTCGATCTGGCCGATGCAGGCGGCGCAATGCACGCCGGGGACGGAAAATTGCAGCGCAGGGCCACTGGCCGTCTGCGCGGCAAGCGGGGCGGCGGCACAGGCGGGGCAGCCGGACATCATGGCATCACCTTCACGATCACGCGTTGCTGGAACAGGGTGCCGTCGGCACTGCGCAGCTTCAGGCGCAGGTTCCAGTTGCCCGGCCCTCCATCGACCGATGCGCGCATCGCATCGCCGTCGAAGGCAAAGTCAGGTGTCTGGTCGCGTTGCACCGATGTGGCCCGTCCGAAGGTCGCGGATTCGACCACGGGCGCGATGGGCTGGCCGTGTTCCAGCACCCGCAGCGCGAGGTCATGGCCCGTCAGAGTCGCGTTCACGTCCCAGCCCAAGGCAACCTGCGCATCACGCTCGGCATCGAATGTCTGGCTGGCGACGTAGGAATTGGCGACCTCCAACCCCGGAAAGGTGCGCACGGCCTGCACTGCCAGCGTCAGGTTCACGGCAATGATGACGCCGAAGGCCATGATGAAGCCGGTCAGCACGTGCCAGCCCTTGATTTCGCGGATCATTGCACTCTCCCGTTGAAGGTTGTGGCCACGCTGGCACGATCATTGGTCGTCAGATCCTCGACCCAGAATCGCAGGGGCGTGGTGTGGACGCTGGCGGCCGCGTCTTCTGCGCGGGCAGTGACATAGACGCGCTGGTTCAGCGTGCTGTCGGCCGGCACGTCGACGACCAGCTGACGGTCGGGATTTCCCTCGACGTCGATGCGCAGGATCGTGTCGGCGCTGAGGCTCAGGTGGAATTCGCGGTCCATGCCGGATTTGTTGCGCAGGCGCAGGTCGTAGATGTTGCGGACGGCACCGTCGGACTGCACGACGAAGGTGGGGTTGCGGACGGGACTGACCGTTAGTTCGATGTCGGACCGGACGAACAGCGCATAGACCAGGCCGGCCCCGATCGCGGCCCACAGGACGGTGTAGAGGATCGTGCGCGGTCGGAGGATATGCTGCCAGATGGGGCGGGGTGGCAGGCCGGACCGCTCTCGCGTTTCGTCCGTCAGGGCCATGTAGTCGATCAGGCCGCGCGGCTTGCCGATCCGGGTCATCACGTCGTCGCAGGCGTCGATGCACAGCGCGCAGGTGATGCATTCCATCTGCTGCCCGTCGCGGATGTCGATCCCCATCGGGCAGACGTTGACGCAGGCCATGCAGTCGATGCAGTCACCCTTGGTGGCGACAGGTTCCGTCCCTGAGTGCAGCGCCTGTGCGAGGTCGGGGGTCGCACGCTTGCCCTTGGCCCGCGGTTCGCCGCGCCAGTCGCGGTAGGCGACGGTCAGGGTGTCGGGGTCCATCATCGCCGCCTGGATGCGCGGCCAGGGGCACATGTAGATGCAGACCTGTTCGCGCATGAACCCGCCGAAGACGAAGGTGGTCGCGGTCAGGATCGCGATGGTGACATAGGCGGCGGGATGCGCCGTGCCGTGGATCAGGTGGCCCAGCAGCGTCGGCGCGTCGGTGAAGTAGAACACCCAGGCTCCGCCTGTCGCCAGCGCGATCAGTGCCCAGGTCGTCCATTTGACACCACGCAGCCAGGCCTTGTGGATGCTCCATTTCGCGTGGTGCAGGCGCACGCGGGCGTTGCGGTCGCCTTCGATCCAGCGTTCGACGAGGATGAAAAGATCGGTCCAGACGGTCTGCGGGCAGGTGTAGCCGCACCAGACCCGGCCCAGTGCCGAGGTGAACAGGAACAGCCCCAAGCCAGCCATGATCAGCAGGCCCGCGACAAAGTAGAACTCGTGGGGCCAGATCTCGATCCAGAGGAAATAGAACCGCCTGCCCGCAAGGTCGACGAGCACCGCCTGATCCGGCAAATTGGGGCCACGGTCCCAGCGCAGCCAGGGCGTGATGTAGTAGATGCCAAGCGTCAGGGCCATGATCCACCATTTCAGCTGGCGGAACTTGCCGCTGACTCGGCGGGGAAAGATCGGTTCGCGCGCGGCGTAAAGAGAGGTTGTCGACATGGTTGGCCCCCTTCAGTGTCATCGCTGTCTAGGCCGACGGACCACCCCGTGCCTTGATCTGAATCAAAGGCACCCCCGGCGTGAACCGGGGGTGCCTGATGGTGCGCGCTGCGGCGTGGCGTCAGTTCAGGGCCTGTTCGCCGCCGCCAAGGCTGTGGACATAGACGGCCACCGCATCGACATCGACATCCGCGAGGCGCTGCCCCCAGGCGGGCATCACGCCAAAGCGGACGTTGGTCACGGTCGCAGTCAGGCTGTCCGCGTCGCTGCCGTAGAGCCAGATCGCGTCCGTCAGGTTGGGGGCACCCATGTCGCGGTTGCCGGCACCGTCGTCGCCATGGCAGGCGGCGCAGTTGTCCATGAAGACCGTCGATCCCTCCGACACCAGCACCGCATCCTCTTCCGGCATCGAGAGGCTGCGCACATAGGCTACGACCGATGCGATCTCGGGCTTGGTCAAAACCTCGCCGAAGGCCGGCATCTGGGACCAGCGGGCATCCGGGTCGGTGTCGTTGCGGATGCCGTGGTCGATGGTCGCGGCGATGGCCGCGACATCGCCGCCCCACAGCCAGTCGTTGTCCAGCAGATTGGGATAACCGACCGCCCCCGCGGCCCCCGATCCGTGGCACTGGCTGCAATTGGCGCGGAACACCGCGGCACCGCGCGCGACGGCGTAGCGATGCAACGGATCGTCGGCCGCAAGCGTTGGCAGGTCGGCGGCTTGCAGGTCGGCGACAAGCTGCGCGTTCTTCGCCTCGTGGGCCGTGATCTCTTGCGCGACGGCGGCGCGGGTGGACCAGCCCAGCGTGCCGGTCGTGGCCCCGGACAGCATCGGCCAGGCGGGATAAAGCACCGTATAGACGATGGCCCAGACGATGGTGGCATACAGCGTCCAAAGCCACCAGCGGGGCAGGGGATTGTTCAGTTCGGTGATGCCGTCCCAGTCGTGGCCGGTGGTTTCCACGCCGGTTTCGTCGTCGATCTTCTTAGTCATGGCGCAGCGCCTCCAGCGTATCGTCCAGATCCTTGCAGGCGCAGGTCGCACAGGTGCCCGAGCAGGTCTTGGCGGGGTTATCGTTGCGGAACGGAATCAGGCTCGCGTCGTCGCGGGCATGGCGCTGGCTGGGCAGGTAGGCCCAGACGCCGGCACTGGCGAAAAATCCGAACATCGCCAGCAGGACCCAGCTGTCGGCCAGTTCGCGCAGAAAGGTGTAGGTTTGCATCAAGGCCTCCTCAGCGGCTGGCGTCAGGGGTGAAGGTTGAGAAATCGACCATCGTGCCAAGCACTTGCAGATAGGCGACCAGAGCATCCATCTCGGATACGCCGGGCTGGCTGTCAAAGTTGGCGACGGCGGCACCGGGGTAGCGGTCCAGCAGGTCGGCAGAGTCGGCCTCCGGGTCGGCCTGCGTGCGGAAGTCCTGCTGTGCCTGTGCGATGTCGTCGTCGTCGTAGGGGACGCCGACAAAGCGGTGCGTCTTCATCAGGTCGTCCACATATTCGCCGGTGATCGGCGTGCGGGCCAGAAAGGCGTATTTCGGCATCACGCTTTCGGGCACTACGGATTGCGGATCGCTCAGGTGATCCACATGCCAGGCGTTGGAATAGCGGTTGCCGACGCGGGCCAGGTCCGGCCCGGTGCGTTTCGACCCCCACTGGAATGGGTGGTCGTACATCGATTCCGCCGCCAGCGAGTAGTGGCCGTACCGCTCCACCTCGTCGCGCATCGGGCGGATCATCTGGCTGTGGCAGACATAGCAGCCTTCGCGGACGTAGATATCGCGGCCCGTCAGTTCGAGCGGGGAGTAGGGGCGCACCCCTTCCACCTTCTCGATCGTGTTTTCCAGCCAGAAGAGCGGCGCGATTTCCACGATCCCCCCGATGCTGACCACCGCAAGCGAGAAGGCGAGCAGCAGCGTGGGGCTTTTCTCAAGGATCGCATGTTTGTCGATCAGTGCCATTGTTCAGATCCTTATTCGGCCGGGGCGGCGAGGCGGAAAGGGGTTGCCGTGGTGGCGGGTTTGCCGGCCCGGATGGTCATCCACATGTTCCAGACCATGATCAGCGCACCGGACAGGAACATCACACCACCCAGACCGCGCACGACATACATCGGGAATTTTGCGGCAACGGTGTCGGCAAAGGCATTGACGAGGAACCCCTGGTCATCGACCTCGCGCCACATCAGGCCTTCCATGATGCCCGTGACCCACATCGACGACGCGTAAAGGACGATGCCAAGGGTCGCGAGCCAGAAGTGCCAGTTGATCGCCCGCATCGAATACATCTCGCGTTGGCCCCAGAGGCGCGGTGTCAGGTAGTAAAGGCAGGCGAAGGTGATCATGCCGTTCCAGCCCAAAGCGCCGGAATGGACGTGACCGATGGTCCAGTCGGTATAGTGCGACAGCGAGTTCACCGCGCGGATCGACATCATCGGCCCCTCGAAGGTGGACATGCCGTAAAAGCCGAGGGACAGGACGAACATCCGCATGATCGGATCGGTGCGCAGCTTGTCCCAAGCCCCTTGCAGGGTCATCAGGCCGTTGATCATGCCACCCCAGCTCGGCATCCAAAGCACGATCGAGAACACCATGCCAAGCGTCGCGGCCCAATCGGGCAGGGCGGTATAGTGCAGGTGGTGCGGTCCGGCCCATATATAAAGAAAGATCAGCGCCCAGAAGTGAATGATCGACAGCTTGTAGCTGTAGATTGGCCTCTCTGCCTGTTTCGGCACGAAGTAATACATCATGCCAAGGAAGCCTGCGGTCAGAAAGAAGCCCACGGCGTTGTGGCCATACCACCACTGCGTCATCGCATCCTGCACGCCGGAAAAGACCTGCACCGACTTGCTGCCCCAGAAACTGACCGGAATGGACAGGTTGTTGACGACGTGCAGCATCGCGACGGTGATGATGAACGCGAGGTAGAACCAGTTCGCAACGTAGATGTGTTTTTCCTTACGGCGCACGATGGTGCCGAGAAAGACCGCGAGGTAGGCCAGCCAGACGATGGTCAGCCAGATGTCCACGTACCACTCGGGCTCGGCGTATTCCTTGGACTGCGTAGCACCCAGCAGATATCCGGTGGCGGCCAGCACGATGAACAACTGATATCCCCAGAAGACGAACCACGCCGTGTTGCCACCCCACAGCCGCACCGCGCTGGTGCGCTGCACGACATAGAAGGATGTGCAGATCAAGGCGTTGCCGCCGAAGGCGAAGATGACCGCGCTGGTGTGCAGCGGCCGCAGGCGTCCGAAGTTGGCGAAAGGCTGCGCCCATTCGAAGTTCAGCGCCGGAAAGGCAAGCTGGAACGCGATGAAGGTTCCCACAAGGAACCCCGCGATGCCCCAGAAGGCGGTGGCGATCACGCCGGCGCGAATCACGCCGTCGTTGTATTCGTCCATGGCCGGAACGGCGGTCGCCGCCTCGTCCGTCTGGCGCAGCACCCGCAGCAGCATGAAGCCTGCAACCAGCATCACCAGAAAGGCATGAACCTGATAGGCCAGATCGTGGGCCCAGTTCGCCCCCAGTGCCGCAATCAGGGTCACGCACCCCAGCAGCGTCAGCTTGATGTAATTCATCGCTTTGTCCCTCGTCGTGCCGGTGCGCAGCGCATGGCGCAGCCGGTCTCTGACAAGGGTCTAGGCGGCGGGGGAAACGGGTGCTTTGATCTGGATCAAGTCAACGTGATGTCACGACACGACGCCGCCGTCGGCATCGTCGCCGGTCGCATCTTGAAGCGCCGCTAGGTCCAGGACGGTGACGCTGCGCCGATCGCTGACATCGATGATGCCGTCCTTTTTCAGTGCGCTGAACTGACGGCTGACGGTTTCCAGCGTCAGGCCAAGGTAGTTGGCGATCTGGTCGCGGGTCATCGGCAGGTGCAGCGCGCTGCCGCTGGCCACGGTTCCGCCCTCGAAGGTGTTCAGTTGCGACCGTCGCGCCAGCATGTCGAGGAATGTCGCGATCTTTTCGCGCGCCGTCTTGCGCCCCAGCAACAGCATCCAGTCGCGGGCGGCGTCAAGCTCGTCCAGTGCCAGCTCCATCAGCCGCTGCGCGACATGCGGCATGTCGATGACCAAGGCCTCGAACGGTCGGCGGGCGAAGCAGCACAGGGTGACGTCCGTCGTCGCGGTCACGTCGAATTCGATGCGGTCGCGGCCGGGGCGCCCGATGAAATCGGACGGCAGCAGCAGGCCGACCATCTGGGTGCGCCCGTCTTCCATGGTCTTGGACAGGGAGGCCACGCCGCTGACGACGGATGCGACATAGTCCAGCGGTTCACCGCGCCACAGGATCTCGGACCCGGCCGGGAAGGTGCGGTAGGTCTTCATCACCTCGAGCCGGGCCAGTTCTTCGGTGTCGCAGCGCGCACAGATGGCGCGGTGCCGGATCGGGCATGCGCTGCATTTGATATTCGCAAGATCTGGAATGTTCATGATTTTGATCTATATCAAGGAAAGACGACATTGGCGCGTCTTAATTGCCGGCATGACTGGAATAGATCTCCTGCGCCGTCACGGCCTCTTTGACGCGAAAGTGCCGCGTTATACAAGCTATCCTCCTGCAAATCATTTCGATCGCGACGTCGGGGCGCAGTTTCAGCAACAATGGATGGCCGACGTTCCGGCGGATCAGCCGGTTTCCGTCTATATCCATATCCCATTCTGCCGCAGGTTGTGCTGGTTTTGCGCCTGCCGGACGCAGGGCACCACGACGATCCGACCGGTCGAGGCCTATGTCGACTACCTGCGCGATGAGATCGCCGCCGCGTGTCGCAATCTGCCGCAGGGACTGACGATGGGCCGGCTGCATCTGGGCGGCGGGACGCCGACAATCCTGCCGCCCGCCGTCATGACGCGGCTTCTGGATGCGGTAGAGGGTGCCTTTGACCGCACCCATGATTTCGAATTCTCGGTGGAGATCGACCCGACCGAGGCCGCACCGGACCTGCTGCGCCTGCTGATCGCGCGCGGCATGAACCGCGCCAGCATCGGCGTGCAGGATTTCGCGCCCGTCGTGCAGGCGGCGATCGGTCGGCCCCAATCACTGGCGCAGACGCAGACCGTCATCGATATCCTGCGCGACGCGGGTCTGCCCAGCCTGAACATCGACCTGCTGTACGGGCTGCCGCATCAGACTTCTGACAGCTTCGGGCGGACGCTGGATCACGTTCTGGCGCTGTCGCCGGACCGGCTTGCGATTTACGGCTATGCCCATGTGCCCTGGATGTCCAAGCGGCAGGTCCTGATCAAGGACGCGGACCTGCCGGACGCGATGGCCCGCTTTGGCCTTGCCATGCAGGCACAGGATGTGCTGACCGGCCGGGGCTACCGCGCCATCGGCATCGACCATTTCGCCCGGCCCACGGACACGCTGGCCAAGGCGGATGCGGCCGGGCTGCTGCGGCGCAATTTTCAGGGCTATACCGACGATCAGAGCGCGACGCTTCTGGGCTTTGGAGCCTCGGCCATTTCAGCCTTCGGGCAAGGGTTCGTGCAGAACGCCGTGGCGACGTCCGCGTGGCAGGTCCGGGTGACGCGCGACGGGATGTCCGGGCAGAAGGGCTATGTCCTGCGGCCTCAGGATCAGGTCGTGGCACAGATCATCGCGGACCTGATGTGCCGCTTCACCTTTGATCCCGATGCGCTGGCACGCCGTTTCCCGGATCAGGCGCGTCTGATCGCGACCGCCGGTTCAATGCTGCGCGATCGGTTCGGGCCGCTTTTCGACGCGCCCGGCAACGCGATGACGCTTCAAGGCGATGCGCGCCCTCTCGTCCGGATCATCGCGCAGCATGTGGACGGCTTCGTCGGCGTGTCGGGTGGCTATTCCGCAGCGATCTAGACACCCGAAACTCTATGGCGCGAAGGCCACGCGCCGCCAAACTGCGATGCCGCAGGCGGCAATCCTTCGTTGCCCCGGTCTGCGGTCTGTGGCATCACCACCTTAACCAATGCGAACGGATGAGTGCAGATCGTGGCAAACTTCGACACCCGCCGCACGATGATGGTCGACACACAGGTGCGACCCTCTGACGTGACAAAATTTCCGATCATCGACGCCATGCTCAGCATCCCGCGCGAGGCCTTCGTTCCCGCGTCCCTGCGAGAGGCCGCCTACGTCGGCGAGAATCTGACCCTGCCCGGCGGCCGCACCATGCTGGAACCACGGACGCTGGCCAAGATGCTGGACGCCCTGGACGTGCGGTCGTCTGACGTGGTGCTCGACGTCGGATGCGGGCTTGGCTATGCGACCGCCGTGATCGCGCGGCTGGCCGAATTCGTGGTGGCCCTCGAGGATGACGCCGACCGCGCGGCAGAGGCGCAGGCGAACCTGTCCGACGAAGGCGTCGACAATGCCGCCGTGATGACCGGAGATCTTGCCGAAGGTGTCGCCAAATCGGCACCTTACGACGTGATCCTGATCCACGGCGGGGTCGAGGTCGTGCCACAGGCGCTGACCGATCAATTGCGCGACGGCGGCCGGATCGCGGCACTGTTCGTGCAGGGTGCGCTTGGCACCGTGCGGATCGGTCGCAAGTCCGATGGCCGCGTGGCCTGGCGCGATGCCTTCAATGCCGGTGCCCCGGTGATCGCGGGATTCCGCCGAGCCACGGCGTTCGCGCTATGACGTTGCGCCGAATCTTGCGGCAGGGTGCGGCGATCTTGTGTCTGACGCTTTCGGCGACGGCGCTGTCGGCCGAAACCATCGCGCAGGCCCTGGCCGATGCTTACGACGGCTCCGGCCTGCTGGCGCAGAACCGCGCCGTCCTGCGCGCGGCCGACGAGGATGTGGCGCAGGCCACGTCGCGGTTGCTACCCGTGATCAGCTGGGCAGCCAGTGCGGACAACCAGTCGCCCCGCACCCCCGGATCGGACGCCATCACCGGCAGCCTGTCGCTGTCGGCGAGTTTGACGATCTACGATGGCGGTGCCAATCAGCTAGCCATCGCGGCGCAGAAGGCACTCGTCCTCGGTACTCGCGAGTCGCTGCGCGACGTCGAACAGCAAGTGTTGCTGCGGACTGTGCAGGCCTACATGTCCGTGCGCAGCACCGCGGAATTCATCAGCCTGCGCCAGAACAACCTGCGTGTTCTCAATCAGGAACTCCGTGCGGCACAGGATCGCTTTGACGTCGGCGAAGTGACCCGGACCGACGTGGCCCTGGCACAGGCCAGCGTCGCTTCGGCGCAAAGCCTGCTGACCGCGGCCCAAGGCGATGCCCGGCAGGCCGCTGCCGAATTCGCGGCGGCCATCGGGCGCGAGCCCGGCGATCTGGTTGACGTGTCGCCGGCCCCGGTCTCTACCTCGGAGGCCGAGGCGGTTGCCTTGGCCCTCCGAAATCATCCCGCCGTATTGCAGGCACAATATGCGGTATCGGCCAACGAGCTCGCAATCGCCCGCGCCAAGGCGGCCTACCGGCCGCAGGCCAGCGTGAATGCGCAGCTTGGCATGGATTTCGACGGCAACGTCGGCCGGACGGTTGGCGTGTCGATCGGCGGTCCGATCTATAGCGGCGGGGCCATTCCGTCCACTGTGCGGCAAGCCATGGCGCAACGCGATCAGGCCCGCGCCGTGCTTCATCTGGCCTCTGTCGAAGTGCGGCAGCAGGTGGCAAATGCCTATGCGGCACTTCAGGTCGCCCGTGCATCTCTGCAATCGACCGACGAACAGGTCCGCGCCGCCCGCGTCGCCTTTGAGGGCATCCGCGAAGAAGCCACGCTTGGCGCACGCACGACGCTTGACGTGCTGAACGCCGAGCAGACCCTGCTCAATGCCCGCGCAAATGTCATTACCGCCCAAGAGGCGGAAGTGAACGCTTCTTACGCCGTATTGGCGGCGACAGGGCTGCTGACAGCCACGCATCTGAACCTGGCCGTGCAGCAGTATGACCCTGCCGCCTATTACAACCTTGTCAAGGATGCGCCGGCCGCCTTGTCCGAACAGGGACAGGCACTGGACCGCGTGCTGCGGGCAATCGGTCAGTAGCCAACCGCGATCCATTGGTTGTTTGGAAAGTTGGTTGCCGCTACTATGGGTATCACGGTGGCCGAACAGGGATGCACGATGTCTGACCCGATGACCAATCTCGAAATCGAGGATGTGCTGTCGTCCATCCGGCGCCTGGTCGCGGAAGGCCTGCCCGAGAAGGCTGCACCGCCGGACGTTCCGCCACGCCCGATGCCGAGGCTGGTCCTTACACCTGCATTGCGGGTCGACGCGCCGGCTGGCACGCCGGTCCAGGCGACCCAAAGCCCCGTCAGACTCGGCGAATCGCAAAGGGTTGATGACAAGGCTGCCGTTGCCGCCCCCGACTCTCCCGCCGACCGCGCCAGCCTTCTGGCGACCATCGCGGAACTCGAGGCCGCCGTACGCGATCAGCCCGACGATTGGGAACCCGACGGCACCGGGACCGATACCGACATGAGTTGGGCCCGCGCCGGATTTCGCGGCAATGTGGAGGGCGCGGACGCAGAGCCGGCACCCTACATGCCCGCAAACACCGCGGCCTGGCCCGCGACCCTGGTCGAGGCGGCACGCCGCTACCGTGCGTCGGAAAACGAGACACAGGCAGAAGATGACAAATCGGTGCCCGTCGCCGAATTCCGTCATCACCGGACCGATGGCGCCGACCAGGCGGACGGCGACGGCGTGTTCGACGATGACCTGATCGGCGGTCCCGATCTGGGGGACGACCCGGAAGACATGCTGGAAAGCTACCTCGCCGGTGCACCCATCATTGACGACGCCAAGCTGCGCGAGATGGTGCGCGATATCGTGCAGCAGGAATTGCAGGGCAAACTGGGCGAGAATATCACGCGCAACGTCCGCAAGCTCGTGCGGCGCGAAATTCACCGGGCCTTGACGACTCAGACCTTCGACTGACGCAGGACCGGCGCGGCGAGTGCCAGAAGGGCATCTAGATCGAGGTGCGCCGCGACATGATCCGCCAGCGCATCCAGCGTGGCCTGCACCGTCGCACCGTAATCGCCCGCACCGACAGGCTTGCCAAGCCGCGCCAAGTAGGCGGCCCGAAAGGCATCCGCCGCGAACAGACCATGCAGATAGCACCCCATGACACGGCCGTCCCTGCTTTGCGCACCTTCGGCGCGACCATCCAGCGCAAGCCAGTGCCGGTCGGCATCCGGTCCGGTCGTCCGGCCCAGATGGATTTCATAGCCTGACACCGGGTCGCCCGTCGGCAGATAGGTCGCATGGCTCAGCGCGAGGCGCTTGTGTTGTCCCATCACGGTCGCGACGTCCAGATGTCCCATCCCTCGCACTGCGCCCGGCGGCCCTTCGATCCCGTCAGGGTCGGCGATGGTCTGCCCCAGCATCTGATAACCGCCGCAGATGCCCAGCACGTGACCGCCCCGCCGGATGTGCGCCGCAAGATCGATATCCCAACCCTGCGCGCGAAAATGCGCAAGGTCGGCGATGGTGGATTTGCTGCCAGGCAGCAGGATCAGGTCTGCGTCAAGGGGCAGGGGGCGGCCTTCGGGCACGATCTCGACGCTCACATCGGGCGTCGTCGACAGCGGATCGAGGTCGTCGAAATTGGCGATCCGGTTCAGGCGTGGCACGACGATCCTGATCGGCCCGCCGGGGCGGCTGGCGACATCCATCACGTCCTCGGCCGGCAATCGCCAAGCATCCGCGAACCAGGGCAGGATGCCCAGGGGGGTCCAACCGGTCCGGGCGGCGATCAAGGCCATGCCGTCGGTGAACAGGCTGGCGTCGCCGCGAAACTTGTTGATCGCGAACCCCTTGATCAGGCCAGCGTCGCCGGGGTCGAGCACGACATGCGTGCCGACCATCTGGGCGATCACGCCGCCTCGGTCGATGTCGCCGATCAACACGACCGGCACGCCGGCAGCGCTTGCAAAGCCCATGTTGGCGATGTCGCCGGCGCGCAGATTGACCTCTGCGGGGCTGCCGGCCCCTTCGACGATGATCAGGTCGCAGCTTTCGGCCAGGCGGTGAAAGCTGTCCAGCACCTCGGGCAGCAACTGCGCCTTCATGGCTCCGTAGGCGCGGGCCTGCACCGTCGCGAGGCGTTGCCCGCGCAGGATCACCTGCGCGCCGATGTCGGTTTCCGGCTTGAGCAGGACCGGGTTCATGTCGACGACCGGATCACGACCGCAGGCCAGCGCCTGCAGCGCCTGCGCCCGGCCGATCTCTCCTCCGTCGACGGTGACGGCGGCGTTGTTGGACATGTTCTGCGGCTTGAACGGGGCGACACGCAGTCCCATCCGCGTTGCGGCGCGGGCTATACCGGCGACCAGCATCGACTTGCCGACGTTGGACCCGGCCCCCTGAATCATGATCGCCCTGGTCACTGCACGGTCCCTCGTATGTGCGCCCTCAATGGCACGGCGCACAAAAAAACGCGACCCGTCAGGGCCGCGTTCAGATGTCGAATGTCGCAAAAGATCAGGCGGCGCGGGCGTCCTGTTCGGCGGCACTGCGGCGCTCGCTCTCTTCGCGCGACAGCGCAACAGAGGTACGCACGCCCTTGCCGACAAATTCCATCAGGCCGTTCACGACACGTTCGTTCGGGTCGATCCCGGCGCAGGACAACACTTCACGGCCGTCACGCGACCGCGCCCAGCGGGCGATCTGTTCCGGGCCGTTGCCGTACTTCTTGTCATCCGCGATGGCGTCGTCCAGTGCGGCAAGGACCACCGCCGCAAACAGCTTGCGGGCGCGGTTTCCCTGTTCGTTGTTGAACGCTGTGCCGTCGACGAAATCTCTCATCATAGGTCCTTCTCGTTTTTTTTCGCCCTTGTGGTTTCGGCGTGAGGCCCCTTATGCATCATCAAGGATGATTCGGGGGTCTTGTTTTGGAATGGCTGCCATGCATGACACGCATGGCTAAACCCAACTACATCGCGCATTTAGTCGTCTTGCCAGGGCTGCACCGCCCAGATATAGACCGCGACAGACCTGCATCAACCTCTTGCCACAATTTTGATACAAAGTGAATCATGCCCAAAATCAACGGTAACGAAATCCGCCCCGGCAACGTTCTGGAGCATGACGGTGGCCTTTGGGCAGCAGTCAAGGTCGATCATGTGAAGCCCGGAAAGGGCGGAGCCTTCGCGCAGGTCGAACTGAAGAACCTGCGGGATGGTCGCAAGCTGAACGAACGCTTTCGGTCCGCCGACAAGGTCGAGAAGGTCCAGCTAGAACAGAAGGACCAGCAGTTCCTGTTCGAATCCGACGACATGCTGACCTTCATGGACAGCCAGACCTACGAACAGATCGCGCTGCCAGCAGACATCCTTGGTGACCGCCGCCCCTTTCTTCAGGACGGGATGGTGGTGCACATCGAATACTATGGCGACGAGGCGCTGAACGTCACGCTGCCGCTGCGGGTCACCTGCAAGATCGTCGAGACCGAGCCGGTGGTCAAAGGTCAGACGGCGGCCAACAGCTTCAAGCCGGCTATTCTGGACAATGGCGTCCGCGTCATGATCCCACCCTTCGTGGGCACGGATGAAGACATCGTCGTCAACACGGAACTGTTCGAATACGTCGAACGGGCCTGATGTGTCGTCCCGGTCGGCCTGTGTTGCAGGCCGGGACGATGTATGTTGCCATAGGTTCCTCCCTGTCGCGGCTGTGTCGCAGGGTGACGGCAACTTCCTAATAATTCGTTACGATCCCTCGGGGATGTCGCCTGCGAAAGGTGTCACCCGGGCACCGGTCGTGCGCAGATCCGCGGTCCGGTCGAACCGCAGATAGGCAATGGCCCGGTCGCCCGCGACCGAATGCAGTGTGCCGGCGGCCCGGTCTCCCGATGCAATCTCGTCCCCCGGCTGCGCCGCACCCTCCAGCCTGACCCGCACCAGACCCTTGCGTAGGGTAGTCTTGTGTTTCATGCGGGCCACGATCTCTTGCCCGACAAAGCAGCCCTTGCGGAAATCGACGCCGTGCAGCCGGTCGAACCCGGCCTCCAGGATGTAGCTTTCGGGGGTCAGGTCGATGCCGGTTTCCGGGATCAAATGCGCGACGCGCAGGGCCGTCCAGTCGGTATCGTCGGACACATCGGTCGGGCCATAGGCGCGCCAGCCCAACGCCGGATGGCGCGGGTCGGACAGCGCACCCGCGGGGGCAGGTCCGGTGCCACGCGACACTACGATGTCGCTCCTCGCGATCTGCACGTCGGCGCGCAGGCGGTACAGGCCCAGCCGCTGCATCAGCCCATCCGCGTGGCTGGCGGCCACGTCGATCAACAGGCGATCCGTTTCGCCCAGAACGAAGAAATCCGCCAGATACTTGCCCTGCGGTGTCAGCAGAGCAGCATAGACGATCCCGCCATCGGCCCGGGACACGTCGTTGGTGACCAGCCCCTGCAAGAAGTCCACGCGGTCCGCCCCGGTCAGGGCGATGACAGTGCGATCAGTCATGGGTGTTGTCCTCGCGCGATTTGAACTGCATCGCATACAGATCGGCATAGATGCCGCCGCGTTCAAGCAGGGCGTCGTGTGACCCCTGGTCAACCACGCGCCCCTGATCCATCACGACGATGCTGTCGGCATTGCGCACGGTCGACAAACGGTGCGCGATCACCAGCGTCGTGCGCCCAACGGACAGCCGCTCCAGCGCGGCCTGCACGAGCGCTTCGGACTTGGTGTCCAGCGCGCTCGTCGCCTCGTCCAGCAGCAGGACCGGCGTATTGCGCAGCAGGGCGCGGGCGATGGCAACACGCTGGCGCTGCCCGCCCGACAGGTTGGACCCGCGCGGCCCGGCCGGACTGGCGAGACCCAGCGGCAGTTGTGGCAGGAATTCCGTCACATGGGCGGCGTCCAGCACGGCCGCAAGCTGCGCGTCGGACACATCGGTGCGACCCAGCAGGATGTTGTCGCGCAGCGTTTCGTCGAACAGCGCCGCGTCCTGCGTGACGACGGAAAAGAGGCCGCGCAGCTGGCCAAGGTCCATCCGTTCCACCGGGACGCCACCGATGCTGACAGTGCCGCCCGTGGGTTCCACCAGTCGGGTCAGGACGTTGAACACGGTGCTTTTCCCGGCACCGGAGGCCCCGACAAGCGCCGTGGTGCGCCCGGCCTGCGCAACCAGCGATGCGCCACGCAGCACGGACAGCTCTCCGTAGGTCAGGCTGACATCGTCCAGCCGCACCTCTGGCGCGTCATGGGGGGCGGGGCGCGGATCGGAGGGCGACAGCAGGGTCGGCCGTTCGGCCAGAACGCCACGCAGCCGGTCGATGCTGGCCGACGCGATCTGCCACTGACCGCTGGTCTGGCCCAGTCGCCGCAGGGGATCGAAGACCAACGCCATCGCGGTGAAGAACGACATGAACTCGCCGACGGTCTTGGTTCCGGCGATGATCTCGCCCGCGCCAAAGACCATCACCGCCAGAAAGCCGACCCCTGTCATAACGTCGATCATCGCGGGCACAGTGGCCTGTCCCGCGGCGGCGCGCACCTCGGCCGCGACGCGGGCGTCCGTCAGGGCGGCGTAGCGGTCGGTCTGATACGCCTCGAGCGCGTTCAGCTTGATCGGGTTGATGCCGTGAAAGACCTCGTCCAGACGGGTCGACATGCGGCCTGCAAGCTCTCTTGCAGTCACGGAGCGGCGGCGGACATAGGCCTGCGCCAGCAGGGCCGGCAGGATCAGGAACGGCGTGCCGACCAGCGCGATCAGCGTCCACTGCCAGTCGACCGACAGCGCCACGCCGAAGAGCACCAGTACCGTGACCGCATCGCGGCCAAGCCCCACGAGGATCGCGGCCCAGCTTTGGTTCACGAGGGTCACATCGCCCTGCACCCGTTCGATCAGTTGACCCGGCGGGTTGATCTGATGGTAGGCGCTGTCCAGCCGCATGAGGTGCGCCAGCAGGTCGCGCCGCATCGCGGCGGCGGCCCGCTGACTGGCAATCATCAGCAGCACCTTCTGCCCGGCCGAGGTGACGGCGCGGGTCAGGAAGATCGCCATGATCGCGATCCCCACGATCCACAGCGCCGATCCGTCGCCACCGACGAAGACCCTGTCGAACATCGGCTTGATCAAATAGGACAGCAGGCCCAGCATCCCGCCTTCGACCGCCATCATCGCCAGCGCCGCGCCGATCAGCGCCCAGTGGCGGCGCAGGTAAGTCCGCCAGATCCAGCGAAAGGCGTCTGTAGCGGGTGCCGTCATAGCGGCAGGCTGCGGCGGCTGGCGAACAGCGCGCGCACGGCGTCCGGGTCGTATTCGTCGCGCACCCAGTCGCGCAACGTGATGGGGCCGCGCGCCAGCCGCGCCTCGTAGAGATCAAGAAGCGCGTCCTGCACGCCGGTCTTGGTCCACTTCAGATGCAGATAGCGCAGCGACAGGTGCCGCCGCGCCTCGGCCATCGGGGCACCCTGATCCAGCAGATACAGCGCCGACGCCAGCCCCGCGCGGTCGGCGCCGGACTTGCAGTGCATGACGAAGGGCCTTTGCACCGTGTCGAAGGCGGCAAAAAGCTCTAGCAGCTTTGCGCGGGCGGGCGCGTTGCGCGCGGCGAATTTCACGCTGACCAGATCGAGGCCGAGGGCGTGGCAGGCTTCCACTTCCATCAGATAGGGCGGGGCTTCGCCCACGCCGCGCAGATTGAGGATCGCGCGGATGCCCCGGGTCCGGTAGGCGTCCAGTCGGGTCGCGTGGGGATGGTTGGAGCGATAGACGCCGGGTGCCACAAGGTCAAAATTGGTCCAGCGATAGCGCAGGAACCCGTGATCGACGAACTGGTAATACAGCCAGGACCGCCGCCGCGCACCGGGCGTATCGAGGGCGTAGACCCGCTTTGGCCGATCCCGGCCCGTCAGGGCGGTGACGATTCTGCGCAGCATCCGGGGGCCTTTGCGAACTTGCGGGACGTGCAAAGACCTCTAGCCGCTCTGCCGGAGCGGGGCAAGCGACCCCCCCCGCCGGGCTGGACAGGCGCGGACGGTGTTGACCCCGCCCGGCGGACGGCTAGTGTCGCGCGGAACTTCACTGGAAAGCCCGTGCCATGTCCCTTGCCCAAGGTCGTCAATACCTTGCCATCCCCGGCCCATCCGTCATGCCAGACAGCGTCCTGCGGGCCATGCACCGGGCGTCGCCCAACATCTATGAGGGCGAACTGCACGACCTCACTCACAGCCTGATCCCCGATCTGAAGGCCGTCGCGCGCACCGAGGGGCATGTCGCGATCTATATCGGCAACGGTCATGCCGCGTGGGAGGCGTCGCTGGCCAACGTCTGCGCGCCCGGTGACACCGTCCTTGTGCTGGCGACCGGCCGCTTCGGCCACGGCTGGGCCGACATGGCGCGGGGGCTGGGGTTGACGGTCGAGGTGCTGGATTTCGGCCAGGCCGATGCCGTCGACCCCGACCGCGTGACACGGGCGTTGCGCGCCGACGGAGCCGCACGGATCAAGGCGGTGCTGGTTTGCCAGACCGACACCTCGACCGGGGTGCGCAACGATGTGGCCGGTGTGCGGGCAGCGATGGATGCAGCGGGACACGATGCGCTGCTGATGGCCGATTGCATGGCATCGCTAGGCTGCGACACCTTCGAGATGGACGCCTGGGGCGTCGATGTGATGGTCGCCGGTTGCCAGAAGGGGCTGATGACGCCTGCAGGTCTCGCCTTCGTGTTTTTCAACGCCCGCGCCGACGCGCGGCAGGTCGGCACCGTGTCAAGCTGGTGGAACTGGCGGCCCCGTGCCGCGCCAGAGCAATACTATCAGTATTCCAATGGCACGGCCCCGACGCACCACTTCTACGGCCTGCGCGCCGCACTCGACCTCATCAAGGAGGAGGGGCTGGACAATGTCCTGTCCCGTCACGCCACGCTGGCCCGCGCAATCTGGGCCGCCTGCGATGTCTGGGGGCAGGGCGGCGAACTGCGGCTGAACATCGCGGACGCGGGCCTGCGGTCCCATTCGGTCACCTCGGTCTATGTCGGGCCGGGGAAAAGCGATGTGCTGCGGCACTGGTGCGAACATCAGGCCGGGCTGACGCTGGGCATTGGTCTGGGACGAGAGCCGACGGACGCCTGGTTCCGCATCGGCCACATGGGGCATGTCAATGCGCAGATGATCCTCGGTTGTCTGGCGACGATCGAGGCAGGGCTGATCGCCTGCGACATTCCCCACGGGTCGGGCGGTATTCGCGCCGCGGCCGAGGTGATCGCCGCAGGCTGATCGCTACTCCTGCGGGTTTGCGGCCAGCCAGGCGTTCATCTGGTCGATCTCGGCCTGCTGCGTCGCCAGGATGTTTTCCGCAAGCCCGCGCACCTCTGCGTCGTCGGTCGTTTCCAGCACCGTGTTCGCCATGTCGATGGCGTCCTGATGATGCGGCACCATCCCGGCCATGAAGTCATGGTCGGGGTTGCCGGTCATCGGCATGTCACCCATGCCCGCGTGGTCCATCGGTTGGCTGCCACCCGGCAACAGCATCATGCCGCCGACGCCGACGACGGCCCCGATGACCAGTCCCGCGATCGCACCCGTTGTCGTCGTCATGTTCGTTGTCCTTCCGAAGGTCGCGACATCAGGATACCGTTTCGCGGCGCGCGGCAAGGGGCCATCGTGCCGCAGTCACCCGGCGGCCCGCGCGATGGCCAGTGCGTCCGGCAGGGCGGCGGCAAAGGCCGCGATGTCGGCCTCGGGTGCGCAGCTGATGCGGATGCAACGGTCATGGGGTGCCACGAACGGCATGCGAACGAAGATTCCGGCATCGCCTAGAGCCGCCAGAACCCGGCGCGCGAAAGCACCGTCCTGCCCGCAGTCCATCGTGACGAAATTCGTGGCGCTCGGCAGCGGTGTGAGGCCGTTTTCAAGCGCTATCGCCGCAAGCCGGTCGCGGCAGGCGGCGACCTGAGCCTGCACATGCGGCAGCCAGTCCTGATCCTGCAACGCCGCAAGCGCCGCGATCTGACTGAGCTTCGCCATGCCGAAGTGGTTACGGACCCGGTCGAAGGCCGCAATCAGCGGTCGCGGCCCTATGGCATAGCCGACCCGCGCGCCTGCCAGCCCGTAGGCCTTGGAGAAGGTGCGCATGCGGATCACGCGGTCGTCGTGCGGGGCGATGTAGAGCGCGGTGCCGTCGGGAGCGAGGTCGATGTAGGCCTCGTCCAGCACCAGCAGGCAACCGCCGGGGACATGGCTGACCATGCGTTGCAGCGTCGATGCGTCGTGGTGGCTGCCCATCGGGTTGTCGGGGTTGGCGATGTAGATCAGCTTTGCCCCGACCTCGGCCGCGCGGGCGCACAGCCGCTCCGGGTCCTCGAAATTGCCGGCGTAGGGCACGGTGTGCAGCACGCCGCCGAAACCGGTGACGTGATAGTTGAAGGTCGGATATGCGCCGGCGCTGGTGACGACCGCATCGCCGGGGGCGATCAGCAGGCGTACGAGGTTGCCCAGCAGGGTGTCGATGCCTTCACCGACCATGATGTGCGCGGGGTCGATGCCGTGATGCGCGCCAAGGGCGTGGCGCAGATCGTGCGCCTCGGGGTCGGCGTATTGCCAGACGGTGCCGGCGGCGGCCTGCATGGCGGCGATGGCATTCGGCGAGGGACCGAAGGCGGATTCGTTGGCACCGAGGCGGGCAATGAACGGCTTGCCCCGTGCGCGTTCCTGCGTTTCCGGCCCGACGAAGGGGACCGTGGCAGGCAGGGACTGCGCGAGAGGGGTCAGGCGAGGGTCGGTGTCGGCCATGGGTGCCTCCAGCGGGTGTGTCTGCGGGACTGTGGTGCCGGAGGCTGACGTGGAGCCTCCGGCGGGAGTTTATCTGGCCAGATGAATGGGATCAGCCGATTTCGCTCAGGCGGGCGAGTGCGGTTTTCAGTTGCTCTGCTTCGGCTTCGCGGTCGGCGAGGTTCTGCTTCGTCTCGGCCACGACATCGGGCGGGGCGGAGGCGGCGAAGTTGGGGTTGTTCGCGCGGCCTGCGAGGCCCTTGATTTCCTTTTCCAGCTTGGCCAGGCCCTTGGTCAGCCGGTCTTTTTCCGCGTCCACGTCGATCAGGCCCGCCAGCGGCAAGGCGAAGGTCGCGCCCTTGACGGCGACAGTGAGGGAGCCTTTGGGGATTTCCGCGGCGCTACCGATGTTTTCGATCCGCGCAAGGCGCTGGATCATCGGCAGGTTGTTCGCCTCGGCCCGTTGGGCATCTGCATTCGCGTCGATGCGCAGCACGTCGATCTTCAGACCCGCCGGCACGTTCATCTGGGCGCGGGCGGACCGGACGCCGTCGATCAGGGAGATCGTCCAGTCCATTTCGGCCTGCGCCTGCGGGTCGACCAGATCGGCGGTCAGGTTTTCGGGCCAGGGGGTCAGGGCCAGCAATTGGGTGCGGGAGCCTGTCAGGGACCAGAGTTCCTCGGTGATGAAGGGCATGAAGGGGTGCAGCAGGGTCAGCGACTGTTCGAGGACCCAGCGCATGACCTGCTGCGTTTCGTGCTTCTCGGCCTCTGCCCCGTCCAGCAGCAGGGGTTTGGAGAATTCGACATACCAGTCGCAGACCTTGCCCCAGACGAAGGCATAGAGCGCGTTCGCGGCGTCGTTGAAGCGGTAGGCGGTGAGGGCGGCGTCGACTTCTTCGCGCACCTTTGCCGTTTCCCCGATGATCCAGCGGTTCACGGTCTGCGTCGCCTGTGGCACGCCGTCGGCGGCGGGGGCAGTGAAGACGTCGTTCATTTCGGCAAACCGGGTGGCGTTCCACAGCTTCGTACCGAAGTTGCGGTAGCCCTTGATGCGGTCCTCGTTGATCTTCAGCACGCCGCCGATCGCCGCCATCGCCGCGTTGTTGAAACGCAGCGCGTCGGCCCCGTAGAGGTCGATCATCGCGAGCGGGTCGATGACGTTGCCGCGCGTCTTGGACATCTTCTCGCCCTTCGCATCGCGGACGAGCTGATGCAGGTAGACAGTGTGGAACGGGATTTCGTCCGTCACGGCGAGCGACATCATCATCATGCGCGCCACCCAGAAGAACAGGATGTCCTGCCCGGTGATGAGGACATCGCCGGGAAAGTATTTGTTCAGTTCCGGCGTTTCCTCGGGCCAGCCGAGGGTGCCGAAGGGCCAGAGGCCGGAAGAGAACCAGGTGTCGAGGACATCGGGGTCGCGGGTCAAACAAACCCTCTCGACCTTCATATCAGTATTACCTGCTTTCGAACTAACCGTCAGCGAGTGGTCAAGCCTTTGCGCTTTCGCGCTACTTCGTTCAAGAAATTTGATTTCGCAGTCCGAACCGTAGAACGCGCGAGCCTTTGCCACTGCACCAGCTTCGTCTTCAGCACAAAAGAATTTCTTGGCCTCGTCGAAATTGTAGCCAGTCGCACTGTTAGGCGTTTTGACGATATCCGGCCCATACCACACTGGGATCTGATGCCCCCACCACAACTGCCGGGAAATACACCAGGGTTCAATGTTCTCGAGCCAGTGGTAATAGACCTTCTCGCCGCTTTCGGGGATGATCTTGGTGCGGCCGTCGCGGACGGCGTCGAGTGCGGGGCCGACGATCTGGGCGGTGTCGACGAACCACTGGTCGGTCAGCATGGGTTCGATGACGACATTGGACCGGTCGCCGAAGGGCTGCATGATCTTCTTGGGCTCGACGAGCGGGGCGAGTTGATCGAGGCGGTTTTCGCCGCCTTCCTCGGGCGCCGTCAGTTTGGCGGGCTGGCCCAGACGCGGGTCGGTGGCGGGGACCATGACGGCGAGGCCCTCGGCGGTGACATCGGCAATCACGCGGTTGCGCGCCTCGAACCGATCCAGCCCGCGATAGGCGTCGGGGACGAGGTTCATCGCGGCGATGGATTGTTCGTCGGGCTCGCCGGTGTCGATGTAGAAATCTTCAGGCTTTGCTTTGTAGCCGTGATGGATCAGCCATTGGTCAGCATAACGCTGCGCCATCTCAGCTTCCTCAGCGTAAGGCCGCCCATCGGCGCGCATCCGGCCCTTCGTGTCCATCAGGGCATACATCGGGATGCCACCGCGTTTGGCGACGAGGTAGTCGTTGAAGTCGTGCGCGCCGGTGATCTTCACGGCACCCGACCCGAACGTCATGTCAGGGTAGTCGTCGGTGATGATCGGGATCAGGCGGCGGCTTTCCTTTGGCCCCACGGGGATTTCGCACAGTTTGCCGACGATGGGCGCATAGCGGGTGTCGTCCGGGTGGACGGCGACGGCGCCGTCGCCCAGCATCGTCTCGGGGCGCGTCGTAGCGATGGAGATGTAGTCGCGCTCTTCCTCGAAGATCACCGCGCCATCTTCGTCCTTTTCAACGTAGGTATAGGTTTCGCCGCCGGCCAGCGGATACTTGAAGTGCCACATGTGGCCGTCGACTTCGCGGTTCTCGACCTCCAGATCGGAAATCGCGGTCTCGAAATGCGGGTCCCAGTTCACGAGGCGCTTGCCGCGATAGATCAGGCCCTTGTCATACATCTCGACAAAGACCTTGAGGACGGCATCGTGGAAGTTGCCGGGCTTCTCGCTTGCTGGCGCGCTCTCGGCGCCGGACATGGTGAAGGCGGACCGCGACCAGTCCATGCTGTCGCCCAGACGACGCGCCTGATCCTCGATCGTGCCGCCGGACTGCGCCTTCCACTTCCAGATTTCGGCGATGAAATCGGGGCGGGTCATGTCGGTGCGCTTGATCTGGCGTTCGGCCAACTGCTTTTCGACGACAAGCTGCGTGGCAATGCCCGCGTGATCGAGGCCCGGCTGCCAGAGCGTGTCGTAGCCCTGCATCCGCTTCCACCGCGTCAGGATGTCCATTAGCGTGTGGTTGAAGGCGTGGCCGACGTGCAGCGCGCCGGTCACGTTGGGCGGCGGCAGCATGATGGTGAACGTCTCGGCCCGCCGCGCACCGGCCCCCGGCCTCGGGCGTTTACCCGCACCGGCCTTGAACGCACCGGCCTGTTCCCATGCGGCATAGATCGCGGCTTCGCGGGCGGCGGGGTCGAAAGTCTTGTCCAGGGCCATGGGGCGCGTCCTTTGCATCGTGTTGCAGGGGGTTTACCCAAAGGGGGGACTGCGGAAAAGGGGCAATGCCCGGGCTGGACACTGGCCTGATCCCGTTTAGGTTCAGACCCGTAACAGATGGGGCGCGGGATCATGGAAAAGTTCGGGAAAAGTCAGCCGATCACACGGGTCGAGGATCAGCGATTTCTGACCGGGCACGGGCGCTACGTGGACGATATCGCGCCCGCGAATGCGCTGCATGCGGTCTTTGTGCGCGCGCAGGTCGGGCACGGCACACTGACGGGGATCGATACGGTGGATGCGGCGGCGATGCCCGGCGTTCATGCGGTCATCACGGCGGACGATCTGGTGGCGGCGGGCATGGTGCTGGACCTGGTCGGCGCGCGGATCGGCAACCGCGACGGCAGCAAGGGTGCCTATACCCGCAGGCCCATTCTGGCCCAAGGTCGCGTGCGCCATGTCGGCGAACCGATTGCCTGCGTCGTGGCCGAGACCCTGGCGCAGGCCCGCGATGCGGCGGAGATGGTGATGGTCGAGATCGACGACCTGCCCGCCAAGATGGATGTAGCCCCGGGCGGCGCGCTGCTGCACGAGACGGCCCCCGACAACCTCGCCTTCGACTATGCACTGGGCGACGAGGCGGCGGTGGATGCCGCCATCGCCGCTGCCACCCATGTGGTGCAGGTGCAGGTCACCGACAACCGCATCATCTGCAACGCGATGGAACCGCGCGGCTGCTATGCGGAGGTGACGGATGGCCGCCTGCATGTGGCGCTGAACGGGCAGGGCGTCTGGGCCACGAAGGACGATCTGGTCCGGCATTTCAAGCTGGACAAGAGCGAGATCCGCGTCACGACCCCTGATGTCGGCGGCGGCTTCGGGATGAAGGCGATGCGCTACTCCGAACCCTTCGTGGTGGCGCAGGCCGCGCGCAGCCTTGGTCGCCCGGTGCGCTGGATGAGCGAGCGGACGGAAGGCATGCTGACTGACAACGCCGGCCGCGATCTGATCACGCAGGCGACGCTGGCCTTTGACGCGGATCATCGCCTGACCGGTTACAAGCTGGACACGCTTGCCAACATGGGGGCCTACAACAGCCAGTTCGGGCAGGGCATCCAGACGGACCTGTTTTCCAAGGTACTGACCGGCACCTATGCCGTGCAGGACGCCTTCATGCGGACGCGCGGCGTCTATACCAACACCACGCCCGTCGACGCCTATCGCGGGGCCGGGCGGCCAGAGGCGATCTTCGTCCTTGAACGGTCGATGGACGAGGCGGCGCGGCAGTTGGGCCTGTCGGGCTGGGACCTGCGCAAGCGGAATTTCATCGCGCCCGACCAGTTTCCCTATACCACCGCCAGCGGCATGACCTATGACGTCGGCGAATTCGCCGCGCTGCTGGACACCGCACAGGATAATGCCGACACCGACGGCTTTGCCGCGCGGCGGGCTGCATCCGCGTCACGCGGCATGCTGCGCGGGCAGGGCGTCTGTTACTATATCGAAAGCATTCTGGGCGATCCTTCGGAAACGACGACCGTCGAATTCACCGAAGAGGGCGCTTTGATCTACGTCGGCACGCAATCGAACGGGCAGGGGCATGAAACCGTCTATGCGAGGTTCCTGTCGGATCAGACCGGCATCCCCGCCGACCGCATCCAGGTCGTGCAGGGCGACAGCGACCGCATTGCCACGGGGGGCGGCACCGGCGGGTCGCGGTCGGTCACGGTGCAGAACACCGCGACGCTGGCGACTGTGGACGCGATGATCGCCGCCTTTTCCGGCTACCTGTCGGACAAGGAAGGCGGCGACGTGCAGTTCGATGACGAGCGCTTTCGCATCGCCGGGTCCAACCTGACGCCGACCATGCTGGAGGTCGCGGACATGGCCCGCGCCGACGGCCGCACCGATCTTTTGCGCCACAGCCAGCGGATCACGCTGGACAACCGCAGCTTTCCCAACGGGGCCCATGTGGTCGAGGTCGAGATCGACCCCGAGACCGGGCAGACCACGGTCGACCGCTATACCGTGGTCGACGATTTCGGCAACTTGATCAATCCGATGCTGGTCGAGGGTCAGGTGCATGGCGGCGTGGTGCAGGGCCTCGGGCAGGCGCTTGCGGAACGGGTCGTCTTCGACGACGACGGCCAGCTTTTGACTGCAAGTTTCATGGATTACGGGATGCCCCGCGCGGCGGACGTGCCGCCGATCGGCTTCTCTACCCGCGGCACCCCGTCGAGATACAACCCGATGGGCATGAAAGGCTGCGGCGAGGCGGGGACCGTCGGCGCGCTGGCCGCCGTGGCGAATGCCGTGCTGGACGCGCTTTGGGACGAAGGCGTCCGGCGGATCGAGATGCCGTTCACCCCGCACCGCGTCTGGTCCTGGTTGCGGGAAGCCCGCTCTGAAGCCGCATAACTGGCTCCTTGGCCTTTTCGGCCGCCAGCCGCGTCAGAAAAGCGGCGCACCGCGCGGGCGGGGGCCTGCCACGCATGTCATCATCCTCGACGGCACCATGTCGTCCCTGCGCGAAGGCCATTCCACCAACGCCGGCCGCACCTTCAAACTGCTGCGCGAGGCGGGTCGCCGCGCCAACCTGACGGTCTACTACGAGGCGGGCATCCAGTGGTCCGACTGGCGCCATACCTGGGACGTGATGTCCGGGCGGGGCGTCAACGAACAGATCCGGCGGGCCTACGGCGTGCTCGCGTCGCGCTATCGCCCCGGTGATACCATCGTGCTGATGGGCTATTCGCGGGGTGCCTTCGCTGTCCGGTCCCTCGCGGGTCTGGTGGGCCGGGTCGGTCTGCTGCGCCACGATCATGCGACGGTCAGCGCCGTGCGCACGGCGTTTCGCCATTATCAGGCCGGCGGCGGGTCCGATGCCGCGCGCGCCTTTCATCGCCTCATGTGCCACGATGCCGTCCAGATCGAGGCGGTTGCCGTCTGGGATACAGTCAAGGCGCTGGGCCGCCGCACACCACTCGACCGCAGCGACATCCACGGCTTTCACGACCAAAGGCTGGGTCAGCACGTGCGGCACGGTTATCACGCGCTGGCCTTGAACGAGAGGCGCAACGTCTTTGCACCAGTGATGTGGAACACCGCAGAGGATCACCGCGCCACCGTCGAACAGGTCTGGTTCCGCGGCACCCACGGCGATGTTGGTGGTCAGGTAGGCGACTTTCCCGCCGCCCGACCCTTGGCGAATATCCCGCTGGTCTGGATGCTCGAAAAGATATCCGAACGCGGCGTGCCGCTGCCCGACGGCTGGCGGTCGCGCTATCCCTGCGACGTCGATGCGCCCTCCATCGGACAATGGCGCGGCTGGGCCAAGTTCTTTGTGATGCGACAAGGCCGCGCGATCCTGTTCGATCCGTCAGAGCGTCTGCACGACACGGTCATCCGGTCCGAACCGGTCTCGCATCAGACGGCCTTTCACACCTGAGCGTCAACCGATCTGCATGATGAGGCAGGTCGTGGACCCGGTTGCGTAAAGCTTGCCATCCGGCCCCTCGATCCGGCCGGACGCGACCCCGGTGGACCGACCCGCATGATCGACGATGCCGGTCGCGGTGACGCTCAGACCAAGGGGAATGGCCCGCACGATGTTGATCCGGTATTCCAGCGTCGTGTAGATGGCGCCCTTCGGCACCATCGTCATCACGGCGCAGGCCATGCAACTGTCCAGCAGCGTGCCATACCAGCCGCCGTGGACGCCACCGACGGGGTTGGTATGGGCGAATTCCGGTGTGCCGCGAAAGACGGTGCGACCGGGTGTGACCTCATCGAGCGCAAAGTTCATGCCCTCTGCGATCGGCGGGCCGGGCAGGTTGCCGTCGCGCACCGCCTGCATGAATTCAAGACCCGACAGCGACAGGATGGTGTCGCGGTCGGGTAGGTCGGACAGGGTTCTGGCAATGGGCATGGGGCCTCCGGCGTATCTGGCCAGAGGCTGCCGGATCAGGCCACGTTCTGCAAGCGGGGCTGCGGGGCCAAGCCCAGCGCGCGGCAGACATCATGGGTCAGTTGCGGCTTGTTCAGGGTGTAGAAATGCAGGTGTTCGACGCCGCCTTGCAGCAGATCATCGCAGAGTTCGGTGGCCAGGGCCGTCGCCAGCAGATCGGCATTGCCATCGCGCAGCGCATTCTCGAAGGCCTGCGCAATCACGGGCGGGATGCTCGTGCCGGTCATGGCGGCGAATTTCGCGGCACCCGTCCAGTTTTCCACGGGCAGGATGCCGGGGATGATCGGCGCGTCGATTCCGGCCTTCACGCATTTGTCGCGGAACCGGAAAAAGGTCTCTGCCTCGAAAAAGAACTGCGTGATTGCGGCCGCCGCACCGGCGTCGATCTTGCGCTTCAGCCAGGCGACATCGGCGTCCTGACTTGCGGCTTCGGGGTGTTTCTCGGGGTAGGCACCCACGCGCAGGGTAAACTTTCCGGTCGCCGACAGCGCCTCGATCAGTTCGACCGAGGATGCGAAACCGTCCGCGTGGGCCGTGAATTTCGTGCTGCCTTTTGGTGCATCGCCCCGCAGCGCCACGATATCGGTGATCCCGACGGCGGCGTATTCCTGGGCGATCGCCAGCGTTTCGGCGCGGGTTGCGTCCACGCAGGTCAGATGCGCCGCGACCTTCAGGCCGGTCGTCTTGTCGATTGCCGTCACCGCCTCGTGGGTCAGTTTGCGGGTCGTGCCCCCCGCCCCGTATGTGACCGAAACGAATTCCGGGGCGAGCGGGGCCAGCGTGTTGACGCAATCCCACAGACGAAACGACCCTTCGAGGCTTTTCGGCGGAAAGAATTCGAAGGAGATCTTTGGGCGGGTCATGGGAGCGGTCCTGTGCTGCGGTCTTGTCATATGTGGCATCGCGTTGCATATGAGGCAAATTCATAACGCTCACGATGATTATGAGAGAAAGCGAGATATGCACATCGAGTTCCGCCATCTGCGCACGATCAAGGCGATTCACGACACTGGCGGGCTCAGCAACGCGGCGGACCTGCTTGGCATGACCCAGTCGGCGTTGTCCCATCAGATCAAGGGGATCGAGGATCAGGCCGGGGTGGAGCTTTTCGTGCGCCGCACCAAACCGCTGCGCCTGTCGGCGGCGGGCATGAAGCTGCTGGCGGCAGCGGAATCCATCCTGCCGCAAGTGGCCGCATTGGAAGCGGAATTCGACGGTCTGATCACGGGCAAGGCCGGGCGGCTGCATATCGCCATCGAATGTCACGCCTGTTTCGAATGGCTGATGCCGGTGCTGGACGCCTTTCGCAAGGCCTGGCCCGAGGTCGACGTCGATATCCGTCCGGGCCTTGCCTTCGACGCGCTGCCCGCACTGCGCCGCGAGGAGGTTGACCTCGTGGTCTCCTCCGATCCCGAAACGCTGGAGGGTGTGGAGTTCACGCCGATTTTCGACTACGAGCCTGTCTTCGTCGCGGCAGCCAGTCATCCGCTGGCCCGGAAGCAGTTCGTCGAGGCCGAGGACTTTCGCGGCCAGACCCTGATCACCTATCCGGTGGACCGCCATCGGCTGGATGTGTTCAACGCCTTGCTGACGCCAGCCAAGGTCGAACCGGCGACGGTGCGGCAAGTGGAGCTGACTGCCATGATCCTTTTGCTTGTGGCGTCCAATCGCGGAGTCGCTGTGCTGCCGGATTGGGTCGTGCGACAAGTGCGTTACAATTCGGATTACGTCACGCGGCCCCTGACCGCGCAGGGCATAACCAAACGCCTTTACGCAGCGACCCGCACGGCGGATGCGGGGTTGCCGTACCTCAGCCATGTGGTGCGACTGGCGCGACAAGAGGCGGTGAAGCTGCAGCGGCCCTAGGCGGCTGCGGTCGTGCGTCGGTTCTCTAGGATCGTGCGGACATCGGCAAACGGCCGCGCCGGTGAATAGTAATAGCCCTGAACGATCTCGCACCCCATGCCACGCAGGATTTCGAGCTGGGTCTGCGTTTCCACACCCTCGGCTACGATCTTGACACCCAGGCCGCGCCCCATGTCGAGGAAGGATTTCACCAGCACGTCTGTCGCCCGGTCCGTTCCGAGCCTGCGCACGAAGCCGGTGTCCAGCTTCAATTCGTCGAACTCAAGCTCTTGCAGGTGCTGGAAGGATGCAAAACCGGTGCCGAAATCGTCCAGGGAAATCCGTGCGCCCGCCAGTCGCAGCAGGGATATCGAATCCTGTATCATCCGGCCGGCACGGGCGAGGAAGATATCCTCGGTCACCTCGAAGGTCAGATGCGGGCGCAGGGACGGGTATTCGGCGACGGCGGCGATCAGGGCATCCCGCCCGGACCTTGTGGCCAGCGTGACCTCGGCCAGGTTGATCGAGACCTGTTCGGGCAGCAGACCAGCCTTCTGCAATGTCGTCATGTCCGCCAGCACCGTCCGCAGGATGTGTTGCTGAAAATCGGCTTGCAGGCCCAGTTCGTTGATGGCCGGCAGGAACGATCCTGCGGATCGCATGTCGCCGTTCGGCCGCACCCAGCGGGCCAGCGCCTCCAGCCCGATGATCCGGCCTGTCGCGATTTCGACCTGCGGCTGATAGAAGGGACGTATTTCGCCGCTCTTGATGCCAGTCAGAAGACGTGCCCGATCATCCAGGGTCAGGCGGCGCGGAAAGCTCTTGTTGTCGAAGATCACCACATGCGATTCAAGTCCGATCTTGGCCTGATACATGGCTTGATCCGCTTCGTTCAGCAACTGATCGATCGTGGTGTCCCTTTGTGCCGGGGCGATACCGATGCTGGCACCGACCTGCAGTTTGCGTTGATCGAACTGCACCGGCTTGCGGATATGGCGCAGGATGTCGTCGGCGATGCGCACCATGTCCATGGGGGTCAGAGGGCCGGGCCAGGCGACTGCGAATTCATCGCTACCCAGACGCGCGACGATGCTTGACCCCGACAGATCGGTGCTCAGCCTGCGGCCCACTTCCTTCAGCAGGGCGTCGCCTGCGGCGTGGCTGTAGCTGTCGTTGATTGGTTTGAACCCATCCAGATCGATCAGGAACAGGGCCCCGTTGATCGCCCGCCCCGACCGGTTTCGATACAGGACCTTCGGCGCGATCTGATCGAAGGCGCGGCGGTTCGGCAAGCCGGTCAACACATCGCGCAGCGACAGATCCTCGAGCTCCACCAGACGGCGAGTGGCGAGTTCACGCATGTTTTCATAGGCTGACAACGTGTCCTTGTGGTTCTGCGTGGTCTGCACGGTGTTGGCAAAATAGACCAGCAAAAGGCCCCCGACGGTAAAACCCTCGAGGGGTGCCGAGACAACGACCTTCTGCTGGAACAGGTAGAGGACGACCTGGATCACCACCATGTAAGCGGGTATCAACATGCTCCAGTTGTAGAGCGGCACGGCGACGAAAGAGTTCGAAATGTGGACCAGCGCCCCGAACATCCAGATGCAGGCGCAGATCAGCATTGCGGTGGTGCCGCCGTTGGCAAACAGCGTCGCGGCAAACATGTAGGCCATCGTCGTCGATACGGCGACGATCCAGACAGCGCCACACCGCAGCGGGCCGGGCGGCGGGCCGTCGATGCGTTGTCCCGCGCCGGCCAGATAGGCCATCATCTCAGAGACGCTGACGAGGACAGCCATCACCACGGCGGCGCGATGTTCCCCCGCCAACATCATGATGCTGCTGACCAGCGGCACAAGGCTCATGCGGCGCAGGCGATCCCTGCGGACAATGTGGATTGTCAGTCGGGTTTCAAGTACGAAACGGTCCTTCAGTCGTTCCAGCATTTTTGCCCCAGATGACACAGAAGGACAGGTATCGCCCGCGTGCGCGAAGATTCCCTTAACGCCCGCCCGCCGCCGCACCTTGTATAGACCGCCCGCCCGTCCTATACGCCGCCCTTGATCAATGGACGGAGGCCCCGATGGCTGGCAGTGCGAACCTCAACGTGATGATGAAGACCGCCCGCAAGGTGGGCCGTGCGCTTCTCAAGGACTTTGGCGAGGTCGAGCAGCTGCAGGTCAGCACCAAGGGTCCCGGCGATTTCGTCAGCCGCGCCGACCGCCAGGCCGAGGAGACGATCCGCAACGAGCTGATGCACGCCCGGCCGAGTTATGGTTTCGTCGGCGAAGAGGGAGCGCTGATCGAAGGCGAGGACCCGACGCGCCGCTGGATCGTCGACCCGCTCGACGGCACCACCAACTTTCTGCACGGCCTGCCGCACTGGGCGGTGTCCATCGCCCTTGAACACAAGGGGCAAGCGGTGGCCGGCGTCGTCTACGACCCGGTGAAGGACGAGATGTTCTATGCCGAAAAGGGCGGCGGTGCCTTTCTGAACGAAAGCCGCCTGCGGGTGTCCGCGCGTCACCGTCTGATCGACAGCATCTTTGCCACAGGCCTGCCCTTTGCCGGTCGCAGCGATCTGCCGGAATCGTTGCAGGACCTCGCGCGCCTGCTGCCCGCCTGCGCCGGTGTGCGCCGGTTCGGGGCGGCGTCGCTCGACCTCGCCTATGTCGCTGCCGGTCGCTATGACGGCTATTGGGAACGCAAGCTGAAGTCCTGGGACATGGCCGCCGGTCTGGTCATCGCCAAGGAAGCGGGTGCCATCGTCGAATCCGTGACCAAGGACGGCGATCCGCTGGCCGATGGGTCGGTCCTGTGCGCCAATAACGAGATTTTCGCGACTTTCGCCAAGGTCATCCGCAAGGACTAGCGCCTGCGGCGCACCGTCGGCACGCGGCTTGATCCGTCCGTATAGGTCGCGGCCGGGTGCGGCGGCTGGCCGTGCGTGACGCGCCAGAAGGCTGTCCCACCCAGCCTACGCCACAAGGGCACCGCCAGGATCAGTCCCGCGACGAAGCCGCCGATATGCGCCCAGTAGGCCACGCCGCCGTCGCCCTGCGGCCCAAGGCCCCCGAACGCCTGCATCGCGAACCAAAGGCCCAGCATGATCCAGGCGGGCACCGGAAATACCTTGAAGAAGACGATCAGGATCAGGATGATGTCGACCCGCGCGCGGGGAAACAGCAGCAGGTAGCCGCCCATCACGCCCGCGATCGCCCCCGATGCGCCCACGGTCGGCACGGCCGAGGTGGGGTCGATCATCACCTGCGCCAGACCCGCCGCCACGCCGCAGGCGACGTAGAAGCCGGCAAAGGTCAAATGCCCCATCCGGTCTTCCAGGTTGTCGCCGAAGATGAACAGGAACAGCATGTTGCCTGCCAGATGCAGAAAGCCCGCGTGCAGGAACATCGAAGTGAGCAGGCCGGAGAAGCCTTCTCCGCCCGCCAACCGGGCCGGGATCAGCGCGTAATGATAGTAGAACCAGTTGATCGCATTTGTGTCGGTGATCGTCGTCACGGACCACAGCCAGATTGCCACGTTGGCGATAAGCAGGGCATAGGTCACGAAGGGCGTGCGGTTGGACGGGTTATGATCGCGGATGGGGAACATGGCGGGATAGGTGCAGCCTGCCGGGCTGGGGTCAAGGGGGCGCGGACACCGCACCCCCAGCGCGTCTTCAGGGCGTCGAGCCAGCGACCTCGGCCAGAAGCGCCGCATTGCCGCCCGCCGCCGTCGTGTCGATGCAGACGTGGCGTTCGTGCATGACGTGGGCGGTGTCAGGCATCTCCGTGACGAGACTGACAAGCGGGCCGTCACGTTCGGTCAGGGCGCGGGCATAGGCGCTGCCCTGCGCCGCGTCCCCCCACCACAGCACGGTGGCAAGCGGTTCCAGCGTCGTCAGCGTCGCCGCGGCGACGCTGCCCTGCGCCATCACCGGCTGGCCGCCCAGCAATTCGACCTCTCGCGCCTGTGCCGTGGCGGCGGCGGGACCCGGGCCAAGACACAGGACCGGGCCGCGCGGATGCGCAGACAGGCGGTTCGATTCGCCCGTCGGCCCCGGCATGTCGCGCGGAGCCTGCGCGGGCGGAACAGGGGCGTCGCGCAGGGCCTTTGCCAGCCGCGCGGGTGTGTCCTGACCGGACCAGCTCGCGGCACTGGCATGGGCGGGCTGTGGTGCCGCAAACCGGGGTAGGTAGTGGGGGCCGCCAGCCTTGGGGCCAGTGCCCGACAGTCCTTCGCCGCCAAAGGGCTGGCTGCCCACGACGGCGCCGATCTGGTCGCGGTTGACGTAGATATTGCCGCACCGAATGCGGTTCACCATCATCTCGACCCGGTCGTCGATGCGGGTGTGCAGACCGAAAGTCAGGCCGTAGCCTGTTGCGTTGATCGCCGCGATCACCTTGTCGAGGTCCTGCGATCTATAGCGCACCACATGCAGGACCGGGCCGAAGATCTCCTTCTCCAGCTGGTCGATCCCGTCGAGCGCGATGATCGTAGGGGCCACGAATTCACCCAGCGCCGGCACCGCAAGCTGGTGCAGCACGCGCCCTTCCGCCGCCGCCTGCGCGATGTGCGTGTTGATGCCGTCGCGGGCCGCCGCGTCGATCACCGGGCCGATGTCCGTGGACAGCGCCCAGGGATCGCCCAAGGTCAGGGTGTTCATCGCGCCCTTCAGCATGGTCAGCAGCTTGTCCGCGATGTCGTCCTGCACATAAAGGCAGCGCAGCGCGGAACAGCGCTGGCCTGCAGAGCGGAAGGCCCCGTTCACGATGTCACGCACGGCGTGTTCGGGCAGGGCGGTGCTGTCCACGATCATCGCGTTCAACCCGCCGGTTTCCGCAATCAGCGGCGTACCGGGGGCGCAATGGTCGGCCATGCTTGCGGCGATCTTGCGCGCCGTGGCGGTCGATCCGGTGAAGGCCACACCATTGACCCGCGCGTCTGCCGTCAGTGTCGCACCGACGGCACCGTCACCGGGCAGGCACTGCAGCACATCCTGTGGCACCCCGGCCGTGTGCATCAGGCGCACCGCCAGGTCGGCGATGATCGGCGTCTGTTCCGCCGGTTTCGCAAGCACGGCGTTGCCGGCGGCGAGCGCCGCCGCGACCTGCCCGGTAAAGATCGCCAGCGGAAAGTTCCACGGGCTGATGCAGGTCCAGATACCCCGCGGTGCCGCATCGGGCATCTGGCGCGCCTGTGCCGCGTAGTAGCGCAGGAAATCCACCGCCTCGCGCAATTCGGCCACGCAGTCGGGCAGACCCTTGCCCGCCTCGCGCGCGAGGATGGCGAAAATCTCGCCTGCGTGGGCCTCGTAGGCGTCGGCGGCGTCGGTCAGGGCCTTGGCGCGGGTGTCGGCGCTCGCGTTCCATGGTCTTGCGGCATCGAAGGCCGCAGCAGCGACGGCGTCGGTGGCGGCCATGGCGCGCCCCACGACATCGCCGGGTCGGGCGGGGTTCATCCGTGGGGCGGCATCGCCCGTCGCCGTGAACCCGGCGACACGCGGGGCGATGTCCCAGACCGTCGCGTGATGGGGCTGCCGGTCTTGAGCGATGGCGGCCAGCGTCGGTGGCCATGTCAGGTCGAACCCCTTGGAGTTCACGCGGTCCGCAAACAGCTTTGGCCCGCTGCGGATCGACGGCTTCGTGCCGATCTGGTCGAAGGGGTCGGCGGCTACGACCTCGGGGGCGACGTCCTCGTCGACGATCTGGTTGACGAAGCTGGAGTTGGCCCCGTTTTCCAGCAGGCGACGCACGAGGTAGGCCAACAGGTCCTCGTGCGCGCCGACGGGGGCATAGATGCGGCAGCGGGTGTGTTGGTCGGCCAGCACCAGCGTATGCAGGGTTTCGCCCATGCCGTGCAGGCGCTGGAATTCATAGTCCGCCGGACTACGGTTCATCTGCCGCGCCAGGTCGAGGATCGCGGCCACGGTATGCGCGTTGTGCGTGGCGAACTGCGGATAGATGCGGTCGGTCATCCCCAAGAGCTTGCGCGCGTTGGCGATATAGCTGACATCCGTGTGCGCCTTGGCGGTGAAGACGGGAAAGCCGTCCATGCCCATAACCTGCGCACGCTTGATCTCGGCATCCCAGTAGGCACCCTTGACCAACCGCACCATGATCCTGCGGTCCAGCCGTTCCGCCAAGGCGTGCAGATGGTCGATCACGAGCCCGGCGCGCTGCCCATAGGCCTGCACGACCACGCCGAAACCGGACCAGCCCGCCAGCGCCGGTTCCGCCAGCACCGCTTCGATCACGTCAAGCGACAGGGCGAGGCGATCAGCCTCCTCGGCGTCGATGTTGAAGCCCATGCCGGCGGCCTTGGCGAGGATCGCAAGGGCGGTCGCGCGCGGCACCAGTTCGGCCATGACGCGGTCCTGCTGCGCGACCTCATAGCGCGGATGCAAGGCCGACAGCTTGACCGAGATGCCGGGATTCCTGGCGACGGAGTCGTGGGTGCAATGGGCGGCAATCGCGGAAATAGCGCGGGAATAGGCAAGCTGGTAGTGCCTCGCGTCCTTGTCGGTGCGCGCCGCCTCGCCCAGCATGTCGTAGGAATAGGTGAAACCCTTGGCCTGCATCCCCTCGGCCCGCTTCATCGCGGTGTCGATGGTCTCGCCCAGCACGAACTGGCGGCCCATTTCGCGCATCGCACGGCTGACGGCGGTGCGGATCACCGGCTCCCCCAGGCGCTTGATCGCACCCTTCAGGTGGCGGGTCAGACCCGGCTTGTCATCGTCCAGCACCCGGCCTGTCAGCATCAGGGCCCAGGTCGAGGCGTTGACCAGCGAAGACGCGGAATGCCCCAGATGCCTGCCCCAGTCCGAGGGTGCGATCTTGTCCTCGATCAGCGCGTCGATGGTATCGGCGTCGGGCACGCGCAGCAGCGCCTCGGCCAGACACATCAGGGCAATGCCTTCGTCCGTGGACAGGCCGTATTCGGCCAGAAAGACCTCCATCAGGCCCGGATCGGAACTGGCGCGGATGCGCCGCACCAGATCGGCCCCGGCCGCCCCGATCCGTGCCCGGTCGGTCGTGGTCAGCCCGGCATCCTCCGCCAGGACGCTGACCACGGTCATCTCGTCGGCATACATGGTGGCGTCGATCTTGGCGCGCAGGTCGGTCCGGGCATCGCGAGGCATGGGGAAACTCCAGCAGGGTTGGTCCATGATAGCGTCTTGCCGTCAGGCGATCTGCCCGCTAATAATCGGAAATTGGTCAAAACGATCCGCATTGACGGGGTATTCATGGTCGAAAAGACTGCCGCTCTCGATCCATTCGACGCGAAGATTTTGGATGTCCTTGCGGTGGACGGGCGCATCAGCGTGACGGCGCTGGCCGACCGCATCGGCCTGTCGAAATCCCCGACTCAGGCGCGTCTGCGCAAGCTGGAGGCGGACGGCGTGATCCGCGGCTACCGCGCGCTGTTCGACCCGATCGCGCTGGGCCGCGACCACGTCGCCTTTGTCGAGGTGCGCCTGTCGGACACGCGCGAGGTGGCGTTGAACGCCTTCAACCGCGCCGTGCTGGACGTGCCGCAGATCGAACAGTGCCACATGATCGCGGGGTCCTTCGACTATCTGCTGAAGGTGCGTACACAGGGGATGACGGACTACCGGCAGGTGCTGGCCGACTTCATCTCGACCCTGCCGCATGTGGCCGGAACGTCCACCTACGTCGCCATGCAGGCGGTGAAGGAAGAAGGCGTCGCCCCGGTCCGCCCCGCAGGCTGACGCTTCTGTGACTTGACGTAAACTCTTCCCCACCGAAGATGGCGGTATGAGACTGCTCCTTGCCCTCTGCGTTCTGGCCGGGCCTGCGTTCGCGCAGGACATAACCTTGCCCGATAGGACGGAACCCGAGGCCGTCTGCCCAGCGGCTCCCGACCATGCCGCCGACCAGGACCGGATCATCGCGGGCTTGCAGGCCGCCCCGGACGAGGCGAGCGCAAGGCCGCTGATGGATCAGTTGTGGCAGACCTGGACCCACGCGCCTGACCGGACGGCGCAGGATTTGCTGGACGCGGGCATGGCCAAGCGAGACGGCTACGATTTCCTCGGCGCACGCGACACCTTCGATACGCTGGTGGAATACTGTCCGGACTACGCCGAAGGCTACAACCAGCGCGCCTTTGCCAGTTTCCTGCGGCAGGAGTATGACTCGGCCCTCTTCGACCTCGACAAGGCGCTATCGATCACCCCGAACCACGTGGCCGCCCTGTCGGGCAAGGCCTTGACGCTGATGGGACTTGGCCGCACCGAGGAGGCGCAGGCGACCCTGCGCGACGCACTTGCGCTGAACCCCTGGCTGAAGGAACGGGCGATGCTGATCGAGCCGCCCGGTACCGACCTCTGATCCCCTTGCCCCCGTCGAGACCCGCCGCTACCAAAGCGCCGTGCCCCCGTGGTGGAATGGTAGACATCGGAGACTTAAAATCTCTTGGGCTATGCCCGTGCCGGTTCGAGTCCGGCCGGGGGCACCACTTTCAGGTCGTCATTCCCCTTATTTACAACGCTACAAGGCCACCATACACTCCCTTAGGTCCACACGTAGGTCCACATAGGGGTTCCGGGATGAAGGCCGATTTGAAGCTGAAGCATGTCAAGATCGACGCCAACGGTCGGTACCGTTATCGCCGTCGCGTCCCTCAGAGTCCGATTCGGAACTATGTGAGAGAAGTCATGAGTTTGCGAGCATGCGGGTGACGCG